>DUUU01000056.1 GCA_012841485.1 Armatimonadota bacterium | reverse complement strand
GGCACCTCGGTCGCGAAGCGGCTCTCACCGCACACCCCCGAGAAGCGGATCGAGAAGCCATCCAGCACGAGGCGGTCCGTCCGAGAGTGGTAGTGCACGCTGATCAACGCCGAGGATTCCGAGACGCGCCGGGTAGCATAGTAGAGGCTGATGATCTCGGTTGGCTCGTGGATCTCGAGCGTGACAGGGCGCCAGATCCCCGCCGAGAGGATCCGCGGTGCGATATCCCAGCCGCCCGAATGCGCCGCCTTGCGCACCGCGAGGAGCTCCCAGTTGGTCGGGAGGTGGCTCTCGCACGGATCCGGTTCGTGGCGGCGCGCGGCGTTCACCGCCGAGCCGAGGCGGACCACGACTTCATTCTCCTCGCCCGGGCGCAGGATGCCGGTGACGTCGAACCGGTGCTCGATCAGCATGTTGGCCGCCCGGCCCACCTCCTCGCCGTTCACCCAAACCGTCGCGATGCAATCGAGGCCGCCGAAGCAGAGCACGGCGCGCTGGCCCGGTGAGAGCTCCGGCGCCACGAAACGCCGCCGGTACCACCACTCGTGGCACTCGAGCGGGCGCAGCTGGTGAACGTTGTCGCCATAGAAGGGGTCGGGCAGCCGGCCGGCCCGCTGGAGATCGAGCTCCACGTTGCCTGGCACGCGAGCGGGAAGCGTCTCCCCGCCGGCGCGCGACAGGTCATCTGGGTGTAGGACAGGAGTGCTCCCCTCAAGTAAGTGCGTCAACTCCCAATCGCCATCGAGCGAGATCTGTCTCATACATCTGGCCTTTCCGACGAGTGAGCTCTCGGTGCAATCTGGTTCGTGCTTCGCGCGCCGGATCCTCGCCTCTCCAAGGAACGCGGGTTGCGCAAGTTGAACCTAGCGGCAGGGCAGTATCAGGAGAGCGTGCCATGCATCTGATCATTATCCCTATTCTCGCCCTGGCGGCGCCCGTCGCGGCATCGCCTGGGGGCGCGACGGGGGCTGTTGGGCTCCGCTACCGAGTTTCGCCGGGCGAGGCCTATGCCCATCAGGTGGACCTTCACGTTCAGATACGCGCGCTCTCGCCCAAGGACACGCCGCTGCCCAAGCACCTCGAGGCCGGCACGAACGGGTGGGTAGGCGGGCGTGTGACCACCCTGATCGGGCAGCGCACCGGAATGGCTACGCACGAGGTCGTGCAGGTAGCCCGCTTGCAGACAAAGCACGCCGGCAGAACGCAGGAGCTCCCCCGCGCGATGCCAGCGATCCACCTGGTGACGCCTCACGGCATCCGGGAGAGCGCCGGCGGGCCCGGGGCCACCAGCGATTCCTCCCCGTGGGGAGGCTCCGGTTCGTCGATCCTCGATCCGCTTCCCGATGCGGTCCTTGTTCCGGGCGAGAAGTGGTCACGCACTCTGCAGGCGCGCGTTCCTGGTGGCCCGGCCGTCAACCTGGAGACCGTCTCGCGCTATCTTGGGCCGCGCCAGTTGGATGGTGCCGCGTGCGCCCTGATCGAGTCGCGCTCCAATCTGCCCTCGCTTCGCTTCTCAGACCAGAGCGCCGCCGGGACGTTGACGGGCACGGTGGAGCTGCTCACATACCATGATCTGGACACCGGGGTGCCACGCCGCAGTGACGGGAAGATGCACTGGAGGCTCGCCTTCACGGGCCCCAAAGGCAATGAGGCGCAGGTGAGCATCCAGATGGCAATCGCCATACGCCAG
>DUUU01000055.1 GCA_012841485.1 Armatimonadota bacterium | reverse complement strand
GCCCCTGGGGTCACGCAAGCGGGTTCGGGCGCCAACGATGACCTCCTTCACCAGGGCGCGACGGAGCGGGATCACCTCCCTGCTTCCTGGCAGGCGCACCGCATCCATGCGGATCTTCACTCTTCCCTCGGCCAGACCCGCGAGGACGTAGCCATGCACCCAGAGAAGACCCTCCGCGGGCTGCACAGGCGCGAGCGCGGCCGCATCCGGCATCTTGCGCTCCTCCGAGCGCGAGGGGGCAGCAGGGACAGTAGCAACCGCCGGCCCGGCAGGCGCAAGCGCCGCGAGGGCCGCAAGGAGGGGTTTGCCGGGCACCAGACCGGCCGCCTCGGCATAGATGGCGCGGGCTGCGATCTCGCCGGCCACTTTCCGGCCAACCACGACCAGCTGCGCGCCAGGGGTGATCTCCGCCAGGGAGAGGCGTGCCTCGCCTGCCCCTAAGACCGCAAGCGTCGTGCCCTCCCCACAGCAAACGGTGCACCGTTGCGGGCGAGTCAGCGCGGTCAACGGCCCGTTCCGCTCCGCGCGCGCGCTGATCTGCACGTCGAGCCGGCCCTGCCGGGTGTCAACGGCGCGCGCGAAGCCGTTCCAGCGGACTTCGCCGGGCCCCGGCTTCAGATCCGGGAGCAGTTCGGGCACCCAGGGCGCGGCCACCCTTCGCGCCAGGCGCAGGGAGGGGGCGGCGTTCACCGCCACGCCCGTGGCCTGATGAACCAGCTCAAAATGAAGGTGCGGCACCGTCCCCTCGGCGTTGCCGCTATCGCCCACCCACCCCAGAAGCTGGCCGGCCACCACCCGGGCACCGGGATAGATGCCGGGTGCGAAGGCATACATCTCGCCCCCCTGGCCGTCATCCGTTCCGGGCGTATCGTTGTTCAGGTGCATATACTCCGCCGACCAGCCGTGATCGCCAACCAGCGTGAGGAGGTAGTGCCCGTTACGGACGCGCGGGCGAACGGTCCCATCGAACGCCGCCACCACCGGCGTCATCTTCGGGGCCAGAATATCCTGGCCGCGATGCCGGCGCGTGCCCCCGCCCCGCGAGGCGAGGAAGGTATCCTGCCACGAAACCGGGCCGATCACGGGGAAGACCATCGGCACGACCACCGGCGCATCGCTGATCCGGTCCGGCGCGATCGCTCCCAGTGAATTCTCACCGGAGGCCGGGGCTGCCCCGGCCGGCGCCTCGGGCACGCCGACTGTGAGCCGGCGCACGGCGAGAACGGACGGGGAGGGCGGCACCGGCCACGCAATCGCCGCCGTGAAAGGCGTCCCGGGCCGCAACGCATCGGCCGGCACACGCTCTCCATCCGGCCCCAACGGCGGGACCAGAGACCGCGTCATCCCCAGGAGCAGCGTGCCGGGGAGAGGCGCTTTCGAGCGCTCCTCAGCACCCCCCGGCGCTGCCACACGGAAGATGCTCACCTGCAACCTTCCCTGATCCTTCACCACGGCATCGATGATACCCTCGACGGCCACCTCACCCGCCATCGGCGCCGGGGGATCCGACGTAACGCGCTTCGGCTCCGGGGCCCCCTGGGGCATGGAAAGCGCGGCCGGCGCCGGGGCTGGAACCAGGGCGCGGTCGGCTGCCAGTGGGTCGCGGCCAGGGAGAATCATCAGGACCGGCAACAGGATGGCAAAAAGGCGAAGCGTTTGCATGGGGAGTACCTCGGAGTTCAAGACGCTTTCACCGCGCCCGTGGTTCACCGGAAAGCGCGTGCATCCCACCCCGGGCCAAGGGATCCCCCGGATGGGAAGCCGGCCCCCAGAGCTCACGGCAATCACGACTCGCATCGCTCGTCAAGAGCGATGGTCGCCCGCCACGCCGGGGCGAATCCCGTGTGGAGAGCGGCAGGCAACCTCAATAGCCATCTCTCTGTCCTAAGCCCCATGGGGCGCGGCAAAGCGCCCTTCTTGATTCCGCGATTGGCGCCGTGGCGGGCTCGAATCGGTCAGCCCCCGCGCGTGCCCTTCGAGCGACCTACCGGAAAGGGGAACCGTTGTTGATTCGGATGCTGGCTCGCCTGCGCGGGCCTGCCATAAGCAGCCACCAGCGGCTCCAAACCACCCAGGGTGTCTTGTCTTTGCTGCGCGGCGGCCCACTCCGAGGATATGCCGGGCTCATGGCAAGCGTTCCGCTCACCTTCTCGGTCGGGGGCAACCCCTCGCATCCCGGGGCAGGCGGAAATGCCTTCCCCATCGTGAAGCCGCCCGAGGAGATGCGCCTGACCATCAAAGACCCGATGCCCGGTGCGAAGAGCATCAAGATTGAGCGCGCCCCGACAACCCCGGCCGCGGATAAGGAACAGACGCCGGCTCCATCGCCCGCGGCAGCGCCT
>DUUU01000054.1 GCA_012841485.1 Armatimonadota bacterium | reverse complement strand
GCCTCGGCCCGCTTTTCCTGCAACCGTCCGTTGATCAGCCACCCCAGCACAAGGAGTGGGATGAGTGCAATGATCCAACGCTTCATATTTATGGGATCCCTCGAGGCCGGCCATAGATGCGCCCGGGTGCTTCCAGGGAGATCAGCGGAACGAGCGCCGGCCAATAGATGGCCCGGCGCATGGGCACTCACGCCGGGTGTGTAGCGTTCCAATACTTTGCACACCGAGGGCGGCGGACGCCAAAGGGGAGATCACCTCGGCCTCCGCCCCAGTTCAGGCCCGACCACCATTCCTGTTTGCTATCTTTGACGTCGGATCCTTGCCTGCGGTTCAGCGTTAACAGAACTCTAACATTCTCGCGGGAGCCAGTCCACGGGCTGGTGAGGCGGTTGGGCGTGGAAGGGGTGGTCACGAGGGCCGGTAGCCGGGCTATCGGGCGCGGGGTCAACTGCCGAGGGTGGCGAGGCTGCGCTCCAGCAGCTCCAGGAAGAGGTCGATCTCCTCCTCGGTCACGCTCAGATTCGGGCGGGTGCGGATGGAGCGGGATCCTGCGCCAAGCAGGAGCAGGTTTTCCTCTTGAAGAGCCGTTTGGATCAGCCGGGCGCGCAGCTCTGGCGAGGGAAGCGTGAAGCCCTGGTAGAGCCCCAGCCCGCGCACGTTGCGCACCAGATCCGGGAACCGGCCTGACAGCGCGCGCAGGCCGTCCGCCAGGAGCTCGCCCTTGCGGACCGCGGCCGGGATCAGCCCCTCGCGCTCCACGATCTTCATCTCCTGGACAAAGCGCACCATGTCGGCCAGGCTCCCTCCCCAGGTGGAGTCGAGGATGCCGCGATCCTCCATCGGGTGGAGCATGTAGACCACGCCCGCCCCGAACTTCTTTGCCGTGGCGATTGCCTGGGGCGGATAGGGGAGATCGAGCTGGTCCGCCATGAAGATCGCGCCGGTCGGGCCGCCCGCGGTCTGCACTTCATCAAAGCCGAGAAAGACCGAGTGCTCGTGTGCAAGTCGGCTGAGGCCCTGGAAGAACTCCGGCTCGGCGCAGCGGTGCCCGCCTGCGCCCTGGATCGGCTCGGTGACAATGCCGACTACTTCGCCCTGGAAGCGCTCTAGCAGCGCGGCGATGGTCTGAAGCGCCTCCTCGGTGCGCCGCCGGTTCTCCGCATCCGATTGCGAGGTGTCGATGGCGGGGAAGGGCACCTGCACATTCCCCGGGATGAAGCCGTGAAAATCTTTCGTCGCCACCGGATCCACCGTCTGCGTCACGTTGAGCGCGAAAATCGTGCGCCCGTGGAACGCCTGCTCGAAATAGAGGAAGCGGTGGGTCCGATCCGGAGGGAGCTGCCCGCCGTGGCGCTGGTGGTAGAGGTTGATGAAATACTTCATCATATTCTCAACCGCCTCGGCGCCGGAGTTGACGGCGTACACCTCGAGCTGCGGATTGCGCATACACTCGGGGGCCAGGCGATGGAGGGTGCGGTAATACTCAAGGCACTCGGGAGTGAGGAAATCGGGGTTTGCTACCTTGTTGTTGGCGGCGCGCACCAGCCGCTCCACGTACTCCGGCTCGTACAGGCCGGGGTGGTTGTGCCCGATCAGCTTGGAGGCGTAGTAGCCCGCCCAGTCGAAGATCTGCTGCCCATCGATGGTGGCCAGCCACATCCCGTGGCACCCCGCGAGGTCCACCACGAAGGGGCGCACATCCGCCAGGACGTAGCGGTCCAGCTCCGCGATCATCGCCGCGCTGGCCGGCCCCGGAAAGGGTGGCCGTCCCGCGTTGTTTTCCCCCGTCTGAATGCCCGCCTCCGCTGTGGTCTCCATACCACCAGTATACCCTGACCGGCGGCTTGCGATCAAGCAGAAGGCGCAGCCTCCCCAGGGGCTTTTCGCCACGCCTTGGCCGGTGGAGACGCCATCGGTTCGGGACCAACTCATGGGCGCAGGATGACTTCGGCGATTCCCCCTTGAGGGTCACGCGCCTCGAGATCCAGCTCGGTGACGCTTGCCAGCGGATCATGGCGCCAGCCGCGAAGGCTTACCTTCGGGCCGCATACTTCCACGCGCATGGGTGGGAAGGGGGTACGAAGCCGCATCGACTGGCTACCGTAGACCCTCGCCCGCAGGCGCAGCGCCATGGGCGAGAGGGTCTCCAGATCCAGCACGTCGCAGGTGCCGCGATCGATAACCACGCTGGGAAGGGGGCTCTCTCCCAGCCTCAGCGTGAAGGATGCCTGGCCCCACTCCTCCAGGCGGAGGCGAAGATAGGTAAAGCCGTCGCTCTCCCAACTGGCGATCGGCCGGACGCCCTCGCCCGTGAAGTCGCTCACCCGTTGGCCCGCGCCCAGCGGGAGCTTCAGGATGGGGCCCTCGGCATAGAGCCGCGCGGCCTCGGGCACGCCGGATGTGTCGAGCGTGTAGCGGCCTGCGCCATGGGGGCGTAGCGCCGCGAACCGGCAGTAAACCCACTGCGAGAACGCCTCTGCGGTGTTAGCGGCGAGCATCCTATCGGGCTGGGCTGCTATCCTTCGGAGGTAGTCGATCCAGAGCGCGACCGATTCGCCATTCCGCGCCGGATCGGGCATCAAGACGTTTGGCCAGTGGATACCGCAGATCGCGGTCGTTGGCAGTCTCTCGGGCACGGTGGCATAGGCATCGTAAGGCACGCCGCTGTTGCCGCGGTCGAGCACGAGCAGGCCGTGGTCGAAGCCGCCGTCCGGCCGGAGCGGCGGCCCCCCGGCGAAGGTGCACGAGGAGAAGGGCGTGGAGATCCGGGTGATGCCGGCGCTGCGCATCAGCGCCCCGGTCGACTGCGCGTCGTTGTCATCCCAGTAGTAGCAAAAGGCGCACGGCACAAAACTGGATGGGAAGGCGAACCCTGCCTCGGGGCCGAGGTCATACTGCCCCATGATCCGGCGGAAGCACTCCAGGTGCCCCTGCAACACCTCCCACGGCCAGCGGCGATTGCCGTCGCGGCCATACCACTCTGCGCGCGTACGGTGGCCCGCTTCCCAATGCTCGTGGCCGACGCCGTGCAGGGCGAACTCCAGGTGTGCTGCCCGGCGCATGAAGAGCTCGGTCGCTTCGGAAGCCCAATCCCCGGCGCGATGCCGGTTGTCCCACGCCGGCCCCGCGTGCGTCGTCGTCGGATAGCCCGCGCAGACGTTTTCGCGGTCCCATTCACAGAGGACCATCGCGCATTGCGGGCGGGTCCCAAGGGCTTCACCCAGCTGCGCGACCGCGGCGTAGTCCTCCACGCCGAGCAGGCGATTCACGCCGGCCCGCCAGGGACCGCCCTCTTCAGCCAGGCTCCAACCTTCGCGCCAGCCGACATCATCAAGGACCAACTGAACGGCACAGGGTAGCGTCAGTGACGAGGGAGTGATCATATCGGGCGTTCTCTCGCTCTCCAGCAGGTGGCCACAGACCCATCCGTTACGGGGGGGATCGTGGTCACAGGCGTGTTCGGCCCCAGGCGGCTGCCCTCCTTCTCCAGGGCGGCGCGCGGCCCGCGACGTCTCGATGGCGCATCCGGCGGCGTCGGGAGGAGATTGGACGCAGAGGCGTCAAATAGAGAGCCATGGCCCGGGCGGGTTCTCTACCCGGTGATTTCGGGTGCCCAGGGATGCGCTCGGTGGGATGGGAGATAGGAGATGCAAGTGGATATGACGTCGGGCGTGGGCAGCACGGAGCGCGCGCGGGCGCTGGTGACGTCACAGCCCTTCGGGAAGACGCCGGAGGGCACTCCGGTGGAGCTGTTCACGCTTCGCAACAGGAACGGCTGCGAGGCGCGGATTACCAACTATGGCGGCATCGTTGTCTCGCTGCATGTGCCGGACCGTTCCGGGGCACTGGCGGATGTCGTCCTTGGCTACGAAACGCTGGACGGCTACCTGAAGGCATCGCCCTATTTCGGGTGCATCGTGGGGCGCTATGGGAATCGCATCGCCGACGCCCGGTTTACCCTGGATGGCAAGACGTACACGCTGGCCGCGAATGATGGTCCAAACAGCCTCCACGGTGGCGTTTGCGGCTTCGACAAAGTGGTGTGGGCAGCGAAGGTGATCCCCGGCGAGGAGGCGCCGGCGCTCGAACTGCGCTACACCAGCCCTGATGGCGAAGAGGGCTTCCCCGGCACACTGGCCGTCCGGGCGGTCTACTCCCTGGGAGACGACAACGCCTTGCGCCTCTCCTTCGAGGCGACCACGGACAAGGCGACGGTGTGCAATCTGACGCATCACTCCTACTTCAACCTGGCGGGGCAGGGGAATGGCGATATCCTCGGTCACGAGATGATGATCGCGGGGGCGCACATCACCCCCGTGGATGCCACGCTGATCCCGACGGGAGAGCTGCTTCCGGTGGCTGGCACGCCCTTCGATTTCACGCGCCCGCGCCCCATCGGCGAGCGGATCGATCAGGAGGAGGAGCAACTCGCGTTCGCCGGCGGGTATGACCACAACTGGGTGCTCGACAAGCCGGCGGGCGCCCTTGGGCTGGCGGCGCGCGTCACGGAGCCTGCGAGCGGGCGCGTCCTGGAGTGCTGGACCACCGAGCCAGGGGTTCAGTTCTACGCGGGCAACTTCCTCGACGGCACAATCGTCGGGAAGGGCGGCCAGGTGTATCGGCGGTGCTACGGACTCTGTCTCGAACCGCAGCACTTCCCCGATTCTCCAAACCAGCCGCGCTTCCCGACGGTGGTCCTGCGGCCCGGGCAGGTCTACCGGTCGGCGATGGAGTATCGCTTCCTGACGCGGTAACCGCGCCGGGCCTGGCGCCTGGAATCAGGCTTGGGTGTAGGCCACCAGCGCCTCGAGCAGCGCGGCGCCCAACCCGCGATAGTCCTCTCGAGAGAGCTCCTTCCCGCGAATCTGGGCATACGGCGTCTCCAGGCAGAGCGACGGGATAGCCAGTGTGTCCCAGACGTGACTGCCCAGGATGCCGCCATCGCTCCAGCGAGAGGCGTAGGTCGCCTGCACGTCCGGCTGCTCACGGATGAACTCTGCGGGGAGGCGTTCCCGGATATAGAGCGCCGCCGCGCGGGTCGCTTCCACGTGCTCCGCGGGGCGCGAGGGTCGCGGCAGATGGAAGTAGGCGCCCTCCGTCTCGGCGGCTCCGGGACCATGCAGGTCTAGAACGACCGCTGGGTGGCAGCGGCGCGCCCAGCGCGCCAGGTCTCTCTGCACGACGAGCACCTCGTGGCGCATCGGCGGGCGCGTCCATGCCCGGTTGAGGTCGTGGGGGAAGGGATCCTTGCCGTAGTCACCCTCCACCACGCCATCCAGGTGAGCGAAGGGCACCGCCCAGAGGAGAATCTGCGCTGGATCGAGAGCGCGCTGCGCATGTCGCAGAAGGCCATCGAGAACCCAGGAGCCTGGCGTCTCGCCGGCATGCTGCCGGGCGATGACATAGATGCCGGCCGCCTGCGCGGGCTCGTTGCCGAACGCGTTGGCCAGGCGAGTGAGCGGCCGCCCCTTCTGCGTGACGCCGATTGCGTCCTCATGCCAGTAGCCCGAGCATTCGGCCAGTGTGTGCGCCAGGTCATCTGGGAGGTAGGGGTAGCAGAAGGCAAAATCGAAGGAGGACGCCCGCGGGTTCACCACCCAGACGGCCTCATGTCGGCCATCCGGCAGTGTGCGGAGCTCAGTGTCGGCCACCCGTTCCCAGTCGCCTCTGGCGTATCGATAGACCGGGCGTGTGGTTCTCCCGCCCCCGCCGAAACCAAGGCAGGTATCGGCGTTCGTGAGTACCAGCTCGACCGGGCGGCCGGCGCACCCTTCGATGCGCACCCAGAACCAGAGCGCCTCGGTGCCACCGCGCGGATCAGCCGCGAAGCGGACGACGTCACGTTCGGGAAGCGCCGTCGTTTCGATAGCACAGGCGTTCCCACCCGGGAAATCGGTTCTTACTTCCAAAGCCATGTTGGCTCCTCTCATCAGGGCGGTGCCGGGCGCGCGGGCCGCCGGATCGTCCGCCGCGGCGGATGCCCG
>DUUU01000647.1 GCA_012841485.1 Armatimonadota bacterium | reverse complement strand
GAGGCGCGCGCCCAAAGCAGCTCCCAGTCCCTCCGGATCGTCGGGCGAGCCGGTCTGGGTCTCTCGCACCAGGCGGGACCCGTCCGGGTGGGCGATGGCACCCTGGAGCACGAGCGCCGCTCCCTCGATGCGCGCGAGGCCGCCCACCGGCACGGCGCATCCACCGCCGAGCGCCCGAAGAAGAGCGCGCTCCGCCGTGACGCAGGAGCGGGTCTCGGGGTCATCGAGGGCCTGCAACAACGCGAGCGTTGGCGCGTCATCGGCGCGGCATTCGATGGCGAGTGCTCCCTGGCACACGGCGGGAAGGGAGATCTCCTCGGGCAGCCGCGCCGAGATGCGTTCCGCCAGCCCAAGCCGGATCAGGCCGGCCGCGGCAAGAATGATGGCATCCATCGCTCCCGTCTCCAGCTTGCGCAGGCGCGTATCCACGTTGCCGCGCAGATCGCAGAAGCGCAGGTCGGGGCGATGGTGACGGAGCTGGGCCTGCCGGCGGAGGCTGGAAGAGCCGACCAGCGCGCCCTCCGGCAGGGGGATGCCCGCCTTGGGAGGGGCCGGCGCGTCGCGGAGGACCAGCACATCGAGGGGGTCCTCCCGAGGGGGTACCGCGCCGACGACCAGGCCATCCGGGAGGTCGGCCGGCAAGTCCTTCATCGAGTGGACGGCCAGGTTGGCCTCGCCACTGAGAAGCGCGTTCTCGATCTCTTTGACGAAGACGCCGCGTTGGCGAAAGCCGTGAAGGGGGATCTCCTGGTGCGCGTCAGCCAGCGTCTTGACAATGCGCGTTTCCACCTTCAGGTTCGGGTGGTGCCTGGTCAGGCACGCGGCAACCCAGGTGGCCTGGGTGCGTGCCAGGGCGCTGCCCCGCGTGGCTATGCGGATCGTCTGCTGCATCCTCTCCCCCCTGCTAGCGACCGTCTCCTCAGAAAGAGTACTGGGTCTGGAAGATGCCCGCGGTCGCTGACTGCCGGCCAAGCGACGTGGTGACGCGGGGGAACTCCAGGGCTCCGGTCAGGCGCAGATGCTCATCGAACTGATAGGCGAGCGCGAACGCGGGCCCACGCTCCTCGCCGACGTTGCCAGCGACGCCAACGTTATCAATGTCCGGGTCGAAGGAGGAGTAGCGTGCGCCCATGAGCCACCTGCCCCCCAGGGGGCGATCATACTCGATGTACCATGCGCGCGGCGTGGTGTGCGATGTGGCGGTGGCCGCGTCCCGCCCGGTGGCAAACTCGGCGGTGAACTCGCCGCCGAAAGAGGGCGTCACCTTCGCGCCGATCCCCCAGATGCTGTGCTGGCGGTCAACGCCGGCGATCACCTGGTTGCCGATGCGCCCGGAGAGGGCGGCCTCGATGGTCCCGAAGCGACGCTTGATGCGCGCGTAGAACTCTTTGCTACGGTTGGGATCGACGGCGGCCAGCCCGGATCCATTGACGACTGCGAGATCCGCCAGCGTGCGATCCATCTGAAAAGAGAGGCGCAGGCCCACATCGCGCAGATCGGGGAAGAGCGCGAGACCGATGGCATCTCCTTCGAAGCCCACGGGCAGCTCGGGAAAGAGATTCCGGCGCGAGTTGCTCGGCACGGCATACCCGAACGGCACCTGGAACTGTCCTGCCCAGAAGGTGAATGGCCCGCGCGCCTGGCCGATCTGGAAGGGGATCTGGACGTAGGCATCGCGGATCACCGGACTCGTGCGTGCCGTGCCCTCGAACTGCATCACGAAGCACGCGATGCCCGCCGCGTGCCGGATGCGAATCCGTGCCCGGCGTATCGTGAAGGTGCTCCCCTCAATGTCATACATCCCGGAAGGCCGCTCGGTGGCGACCGCGCGTGCCTGGAGGTAGCCATCGATCAGCACGCGCTCTTCTGGCGCCGCGCCGGCCGGAGCAACGAGCGTGGCAGCCAGAAAGGCTAGGAAGGCACACTTGCTGACTTTTCGCATCCCAGTCCTCTCTCCAGATCTCGCGGGGGCCCTCCCGATCAGGCGGCGGGACTTCCACTGTGGGTAGCCGGCACGCCGAGGCAGTTCCCCGAAAGCGCGCGCACATTCCACGAAGAGTGCCGCCCGCGAGCGGCACCCTCTACTGCGGAGCGCAATCCCTCGCGTCGCCCGGCAGTTGCCCGAGCACCTGGTTCTCAATGGGTGGCACTCGTCAAGAAGCTAGAGCGCCCGGTGGGGCGCAGGCATTATACCACAAATCGGAGCGTTGGGGGAGCGCGCGGGTGGAGGCTGCCACACGGTTGGCAGGATTCTTGCGCCGGGGTGGTTACTCGTAGGATCCGGCAAGGAGCGCAGCCACGATGGGAGATCGCAAATCGAAGGCGGGAGCTTTGGGATCGAGCGACCGCCGCTCGCCAGATGGGATGAAGGCGCGTTTACGCGATGCCCTGTGGACCGTGTGGATGCCGGTGGCCCATATTGCCGCGAGGGGGTATGTCGCCGGGCCCCACCTCACCGACGCTCTGCGCGTGAGCGAGGCGCTTTCATGCCGCGAGTTTGGGGTGACCCTCTGCCCGTGGAACTCGCCTGATGCGCCGGCTGAGCAAGTTGCCGAGACGTATCATGTGGCGCTCAGGGGCGTTCCATCTGGCGCGCTCGATTGGTACCTCTCCATCAAGGCGCCTGAACTCGGCTACTCGCCCGAGCTTACCCAAACGGTGATCGCAGCGGCCGGGCAGATCGGGATCGGGGTCCACTTCGATTCCCACGGCCCGGAGACCGCCGATCCCACGTTTGATCTGGTGGAGCGGTTGCTGCCTGGCGCCTCGCCGCTGGGATGCACTCTGCCCGGTCGGTGGGAGCGGAGCCTGCGAGACGCGGAGCGCGTTCGCGACTGGGGCGTGCGCGTGCGGGTGGTGAAGGGCCAGTGGCGCGAGCCGGGCCGACACGAGCGCGACCCGCGCCTGGGTTGTCTGGAGGTCATCGAGCGCCTCGCCGGGAGTGCCCAGCACGTGGCGGTGGCCTCCCATGATCCCATGCTGGCGCGCGAGGGATTGATCCGCCTGCTCAAGGCAGGAACGCCGTGCGAACTGGAGCTGCTCTTCGGGCTGCCGATGGTGCCAGTATTGGACGTGGCGCGTGAGCTTGGGGTGGGCGTCCGGGTATACGTGCCCTACGGGCATGCGTGGCTTCCCTACTGCTTCACGCAGATGGCACGAAACCCGCGCATCTTCTGGTGGCTGCTCCGAGATATGACGCTCCGGCGGTCGGCTCGGGCGCTCACTGCCGGGAAGGGCGCGGCGTCCGGCCCGGCATAGCGCGCCACGCGGAGGTGAACGGAGGGAAACGTGGCGAAGAAGCCGGTTGATGGGACGGTGCCGGGGGCGCCGATCTGCGAGTGCGTCACTACCGCCGAGCGCCTTGGCGAGCTGGAGAGCGCCTGGGACGCGCTCCATGCGCGCAGTTCGGGAGCGCACCTGTTTCAGAGCTACCCATGGGTGTCGTCATGGCTCCGCCATCGTCCGGAAGGCCGGCCTCTGGTACTCACGGCGAGGCGCGGCGACCAGCTCACCGCGGCGCTGGCGCTCTGCGCCCACGATGTCGGCCCGGTAGCGTTCGGGATCCGCACGCTGCGTGTGGCCACGGATTACTCGGATTTTTGCGACGCGCTCTCTGATCCCGACTACCCGGAGGATCTGCCGGCCGCCTGGGCCAACTTCCTCGGGCACGCGCCCTGGAATGTGATCGACCTCCACTACGTGCGCCCTGGGTCGGCGCTGGCTTCGCTGTGCGATCAGGTCCCCCATGCGTGGCGGATCCATCGAGGACAGCAAGACGTGGCCCCTTATCTAGACCTATCGGTCGACTGGCGTGAGACGGTGGGGAAGGGGCACCGGTCGGACTGGCTTCGGCGCCGCCGGCGTCTCGAGGAACGGGGCGGTTTGACTCTGACGAGAGCTCAGACCCCGGCCGAGATCGACGCGCTCCTGGAAGAGTTCGTGCGCCTGCATATTGACCGCTGGCGGGCAAAGGGCGAGACCAGCGCCTACGCCCTTCAGGAGACGCGCGAGTTCCTGCGCGATGTCTGCCACGGCTTGCAGCGCCGGGGCCAGCTGCGGCTCTATCGGTTGGCGGCAGGCAGCGATACCGTCAGCATCGGGATCTATACGCTTTTCGGGGCGCGCTTGATGCCGTACTCCTATGTCTTCGCTCCGGAGTACGCGCGCTTCAGCCCAATCCACCTGCTGATCCTGTCGGTCGTGGAGGAGATCCAGGGGTTAGGTCTGGCAGAGGAGCATGACTTTGGGCGAGGAGACGAGGAGTATAAGCTCTCGTGGACGCAGAAGAGACGCGCCTTGGAGCGGATTGTGATCGCCCGGCGTTCGCTGCGCGGGCGACTCGCCTGGTGGTGGGCGGTGGAGGCCAAACCGGCGCTGTGGCGTCACCCACGGCTTCATGTCGCGGTGCGAGAGATGAGGACGCGGCTGCGGCGGTACCGGAGGGGGTGAGTGCCCGAAGCGGGGCGACCTCTTGGAGGGGCGGCGGAAATGTCACTAGTCAGCATCGTGATCCCTACGCACAACTGTGCGCAGTACCTCGGCGGCGCGATCCGCTCCGCTCTGCGGCAGACGCATCGCCAGATCGAGGTCATCGTGGTTGATGATGGCTCGACGGACGATACGGTCAAGGTAGTCCGGGCGTTTGGTGACGCCGTGCGCTATCTCTACCAGCAGAACGCAGGCCCGTCTGCCGCGCGCAACCTGGGCCTGGCGCATGCCCGGGGCGAATATGTGGCCTTCCTCGATGCCGATGATGAAGTGCGCCCGGAGTGGGTGACGATGCTGCGCAAGTCACTCCGCGCCGCGGCCTTCGAAGCGCGCTTCGCGGTCTCTGATGCCTGGCTATGGGACGGCGTGAACTGCATCGACCGCTACCGGGTTTCCGAGCCGCCGTCCGGACTGCGAGGGATGGACCGGCTCCTGGATGACAACCGGCCTTACGTAGCCATATTGGCGCCTCGGAGTGTGCTCCAATCCGTGGGGGGCTTCCGGCAAGGCTTGTGGGTGAACGAGGACTTCGATCTGTGGCTGCGCCTTCTTGCGGGGGGCTACGGCTATTCCTTCGTGGCCGAGCCGCTTTACCTATACCGCGTGCGCGAGGAGAGCCTGAGCGACGATTGCCGCCGGCGGCTAGATGCCGCGTGTGGGCTCTATCGCGAAGCGTTGGCAACGATGCCACTCAGCGTGGGCCAGCGCCGCCGGATGGGATACCTTCTCTGGCGCGAGCGCGCGCGCGTCTCGTGGTTCGATGCCCAGACGGCGCGCTCCAAAGGGAAGCGCATCCGATGGGCCATGCACGTCGCGGAAAGCGCCACGGCGCAGGCCGTGCGCCTCCTCATCCGCCCCCACTTCACCCTGCAACGCGCATGGCGTAGAGCGAGCGAGAGAGGCTCCATGTGCCAATGCGCATTGAGTGTTCTCACTTCGCGGCCGGGCGGCAACGCATAGGAAGGCAGTAGGGTCCGTTCTGGCACCGGGCCGCGCGGTATCTCGCGCTGCCCACAGCCGGGCGGCAATTCTCTGGCACTGCCTGCGCGCGGGGAGCATAGGCGGCATCCCCGAAGCCGGTTGGTTCCCCGCGATGACAGGCAAGGCCCCTCCTGGCGAGCGCGGCGGGCCCTCACCGGCCGGCTGGCAGCAACGGCAGCGCGGCGCTCGCCCACTCTCGGGATGGCCGGCGGGTGGATCGTCGATGCATAGCCGCACACCCCTGCGCTACTGCCCGGCATCCTCGCTGGCGGAGCGGCGCATTCGGAGTCGGCGCCGGATCTCGCGGAGAAACGTCGCCGCGGCATAGTGCTCCCAGATGAACGGCTGTGCGCGGGTTGCCCACCAGAAGGCGGCTCTGCCGGTGGGGGAACTGCGTGCAACGAGGATACGCGAGACCGGCTGGGCGGCGCGCGTCCACCGGAGCTTATACTCCTCGCTACCTCGCCCGAAGTCATGAACATCTGCCAGGTTGCGCGCGCGTGCGTCCTCGATGGCCATCATGACCATCAGATGCACCGGACCGAAGCGCCGGTACTCCTCGTCGAAACTCACCATGTAGTTGGTGAGACGGCGTCGCGCCAGGCAGTAAAGACCGATGCTGATCGGGGTGCCGTTGAGAGAGAGGCGGCAGAGGTAGAGGAGCCCTTGTTGGTGAAGGGCATGGCTGGCGGCATGGAGCCAGGCTCGATCTTGCGGAACGGAGAAGATGCTCGTCTCACGGCGCCGGCGCCAGCGCGCGATGTGCATCGCGGAGAGTTGCTGAAGCATCTCGCTCACCTCGCTGGGAGTGCGGGCCACATCAAACGTCACCGTTCCCTCGGCGCGAAGCTGGCGCAAGCGTCGGAGCACCTGGGAACGGTGGTTGCTCGAGACCGAGTGGCGCCAGTCCGTGCGGATATCCAGAAAGGGCGCGGTGTCTTGTTGCTGCCGGTTGACGAGGAAGCCGGAGCGCGGGGCGATGGCCAGGGTGGCCAGAGGGGATTCACTGGTGAGGTAGCGCAGATCAATCAGACTCCAGGCGCCGTGTTCCAGAACGGTGTTCCATAGAGACGAAAGATCCTCGGGGCGCTCGGGATCGGAGAGTGCCGTGCAGTAGTCGCAGTCGTTGTCGGCCAGGAACCGGATGACGCGGGGACTCTTGCCAGGAAAGCCGAGGGGATAGGCGCAAAGCGGGAGCGCCGCCGTCACGAGGTCGCCCCGCAGGGCAACGAGAATCGTCGGGCTTGCGGAGGGATGGCGGGCCATCCAGGTGAGAAGCCATGGAATGCTCTGGTAGGCGGTGGCATGCGGATCGCGATTCAGGAGTTCCTGCCAAGCAGCAGCCCGAGCCCGCAGCCGTGCGGGCGTGCCGATGCACTCCACCTGCGGAGCTGCAGTGTGGTCCGAGTTCGCATTCATTCTCTCCAACGATTGCCCCCTCAAGGCACCGCGAGGACCATCTTCGGATCGCCGGCTTCCAAGATGCACGGCGTATGCCAAAAGCATGGCTGGATGCCAGCTTGCAACCATGGAGGGGAGTTGCGACGAGGAGGGTACACGCGGGAACGGAGAGTCGCCGCAGAATGCCGGGCATGCACTGGCATACACAGAGAGCCTGGTGCGATCTCCATCTGGATACCTGCCCGGCCGGCCCGGCGCGAAGAATCTATGAGGAACTTCGATCGAGGGACCGGACATCGATAAAGGCGAAAAATCGGAGTTGACAGGGATGAGGCGTTCTGGTAAGATATGGGCTGTCACGAGGGAGTGCCTGGGGTTTCGACAGAGACCGGGAAATTCCTCTTGACAAGCGACGTTCTTTTCTGATAAGATAGAGGTGTTGCGAGGATGGTGCCGGTTCGGCAAGAGTTGGAGCCGGGAAAGTCCTCTTGACAGGCAGCGAGCGAGCTGCTATAATGCACGAGCGTTG
>DUUU01000646.1 GCA_012841485.1 Armatimonadota bacterium | reverse complement strand
GGAAGGGAGTCACGCTCTGGGCAACACGATTCATGGAAGCTCGTCCGTCTTCGCCGGGCGGACGTCGCGCCCCATGAAACGGTCCAACTCGGCGCGCTGCTCTGGCGAGAGCCCACGGACCCCCTCGAGCTGGCGGGTGATCAGCGTCACCCGGGCCGCCTCTTCCAGTACCTCCAGCCGGCTGAACGCCTGCATCAGATTCGCCCCCGTGGTGACCACCGCGTGGTTGCGCAGGAGGATCGCGGACGAGCGCCCGGCGCACTCCGCGACGATCTCCGCCAACTCCTCGGTACCCATCAGGGCGTAGGGAGCGACCACCGGCGGATCGAGAAGGGCGTACGTCTCCGAGAGGAGCCCGATATCGATCGGGGTCTCGGCGCAGGAGAAGGCGCTGAGGGTAACGGGGTGGGCGTGGACGATGGCGCCAACCGACGGGTAACGCTGGTAAATCCGCAGGTGCATCAGCCACTCGCAGCTGGGCTTCAGCTCGGGGGTGAGGTTCCGGCCTTCGAGGTCGATGAGCCCCACTTCACGCGCCCGGATGCGCGCCTTATCGATGCCGCTGGGAGTGATAGCAAACCGGTCCGCGCCCGCGCGACACGAGATATTTCCGCCCGTCGCGCTGGTCAGCCGCAAGCGGTAAACGCGCCGCATGCAACGGGCGACCGCTCGCCGCTCCTCATGAAACTCCTCTTTCATCTGATTGCCTCTCGCTGCCGTAGCTAGGCGAATGCTCGCCCGACTCTACTCTCTCTTTGGCGTTTTCGCCCCATCTTCCCTTGCGGCGCCGATTCCCATAGGCGCGCGCGGATCAGGCCCTTTGGAGCGAGGTACCCTGTGGGAGAGGATTCGACGCCTCTGGGGAAGGTTCCGACGGCGACTCGCACCCCGGCTCAGGATGGAGTGGCACCTTTTCTGCGCCGGGCCCGGCAGGAGCCGAGGGCTCCGCCATGCAGTGCGGGAGGGAGACTGGATGGAGAGGCCGGATGTGCGGATCGAGCGAGATACGCTGGGCGAGAAAGAGGTGCCCGCGGATGCCTATTACGGGGTGCAGACAGCGCGCGCGATGGAGAATTTCCCCGTCAGCGGCCACCGCGCTCACCCGGCGCTCATCGCCGCCCTCGGCACGATCAAGCGTGCCGCGGCTGAAGTAAACGCCGATCTTGGATTGCTGGATCGCGAGCTGGCCGAAGCGATCAGTGAGGCGGCACAGGAGGTCGCCGATCACGTCTGGGACGATCAGTTTGTCGTAGACGTGTTCCAGGCCGGGGCCGGCACCTCGACCCACATGAACGCCAACGAGGTGATCGCCAACCGCGCCAACGAGCTTCTGGGCAGTACCAAGGGGAGCTACCGGCCCGTCCACCCCAACGACCACGTGAACATGGCGCAATCGACCAACGACGTGATTCCGACGGCGATCCGGCTGGCGGCGCTCGGGGTGCTCCCGGAGCTCCTCCGCGCCGTGGAATCGCTGGAGGAGGCGCTGCGCATGAAGGCGGAAGAGTTCGACGGCGTGCTCAAGGCCGGGCGCACTCACCTGCAAGATGCCGTGCCCGTCCGCCTCGGCCAGGAGTTCGGCGCCTATGCCACCGCCATCGCCCACGACCGGGAGCGCCTCGTCACGGCGGGAGAGAGCCTCCGCCGCATCGGGATTGGGGGCACGGCCACGGGAACCGGGCTCAACACCCATCCGGAGTACCACGCGCGCATGGTCGGCCGGCTGTCGAAGCTGACCGGCGAGTCGCTGCGCTCCTTTGGCGATCTTTTCGCGGCGATGCAAAGCATGGCGGATCCGCTGGAGGCCTCCGCAGCGACGCGCACGCTGGCGGTCACGCTGACGCGCATCGCCAACGACCTCCGCCTGATGACTTCGGGGCCGACAACAGGGCTGGATGAGATCCGGCTGCCAGCGCTGCAGCCTGGTTCCTCGATCATGCCGGGCAAGGTCAACCCCGTCATGGCAGAGATGCTGAACATGGTGGCATTCCATGTGATCGGCAGCGATCTGGCGGTGGCATTCGCGGCCCAGGCAGGCCAGTTGGAGCTGAACGTGATGATGCCGCTCATCGCTTACGAGCTGCTCTACTCGCAGAGCTACCTGGCGCGAGCGGTGCAGCTTTTTGCCGACCGGGCCGTGCGCGGGATCGCCGCGAACGAGGCAAAGTGCCGGAGCTGGATGGAGGGAAGCCTCGGGCTGGCGACGGCGCTCAACCCCTACATTGGGTACCACGCGGCTGCGGAGGTTGCCAAAGAGGCGCTGCTCACCGGCAAGAGCGTTCCGGAGATCGTGCGCGAGCGCCACCTGCTCCCGCCCGAGGAGCTGGAGAAGGTGCTCTCGCCGGCAGCGATGACCGAGCCCAACCTCCCCGGGGGTGAAACCGGCCACGACACGGCATAGTTTATGCACGCCTGTCAGGCACACCCAAGGCGCGCCCCGCTCGCGGAACAGGGAGGCGCCGAAAAGAGGGGAGAACGATGAAGCAAGCGCATATCGTGTGGGCCTGCCTGGTGCTGGCCCTCGCGGGATGTGGGGGAGGGGGCTCGGATGCCGGCAATTCGCCGCCGACGCACGCCCCCGAGGTGGTGCAACCGGTGGAGGTGCCGCAGACCGCGCCGCCACCGCCGGCCCTGGTCGAAGCAGACGAAAGCAATTTCCAGGAAGACCAGTTCCAAGAGGAGATTGGCGAGCCGGCGGACCCGGTGATCGAGGATCGGCCAAGCACCGACGTTGATACGATGGCGCCGGATTTCTTCGCCGCCTTCAACGGCGGCGGCGAGATCCCAGGCGCTGCCCGTGGCGCCCTCACGGGTAATTCGATCTTCGCCAGTCCGGCAGGCGATACGTTCGCCGGCAGGGCACTCTTCGGCCTCTTCGGGATCGAGTTCATGGGGCCGCAGGAGATCCGTGGGAACGTGCAGTTCTCGGACTCGAACGCTCACACGGTCGCTGTGCCAGTGAGTTTCGCCGATACGGGACTCAGCTATCCGAATCGGTTGGTCTATGAGTCAGGCGGCAACCTCTCCCTGGAGAGCCGCGTCATCACCTACTATCGTTCCGGCTATCGGAACGACCCATTCCACGAGCGCTCTTGGTGGGCTGTCATCAGCGGGGAAGCCGTCGTGAACGGTGTCGAAGGGCACACCTTCGCTATCTTCATCGAAGACCGAAGCAATCCCGACGATCCAAACGATACGCGAACGGGACAAGACTACTTCTCGATCACGATCTACTCGCCCGCGGTGCCGTATGGCGGCACGTTTGAGCGCGACGGGATGGTGATCTGGGGTCTGCAGGGCGTGGTATACCATAACCAATACCCACTGCGCGAGGGGAATATCAAGGCGGTGAACACGCCTCCCGAGCCGGCAGGAGGAACAGGGCCAGTCGACGGCGTCATCGGAACGCCATAGACGCGCGCGGCCCGGCCGCGAGAGATCGGGAGGGGGGCCACGATGGCCCCCCCTTGAGACGGTCCCTCCGTACTGCATGCGCCGTGCGGATGTAAATCCCCCCGCCGATGGCAACCCCAGGTACCCGCACCTTCCCATCCGCGTCCCTCTCCTTCATCCGTGGTATTGCCCCCGCCCGGGTGGGTCTTCTCTCCGAGCTCCAGGCAGGGATTTGCCTCCCCAGCGCCGACATGATACAATAGGCACTGAGAGAGGCATCGAGTCATGTCCCATGCCCGTGTTTTGATCATCGAAGATGAGGCCCACATCGTCGATGTGCTCACCTGGTACCTCCAGCGTGAGGGCTGGGAGGTGCTGTCTGCATTCGATGGCATCACCGGGCTGGAGCTGGCTCGTCATCAAGCGCCCGATCTGATCATCCTCGATCTGATGCTGCCTGGTCTGGATGGAATGGAAGTCTGCCGCCAGCTCCGCCAGGAATCGCGCACGCCCATCTTGATGCTCACCGCTCGCGATGCGGAAATGGACAAGATCACGGGCCTGGAGATCGGCGCGGATGACTACGTCACCAAGCCGTTCAGCTCGCGCGAGGTGGTTGCTCGCGTGAGAGCCCTCCTGCGCCGCGCCAGCTACTCGGAGCCGTCTCGCGACGGGCCACTCGTCTTTCCCGGGCTGGTCATCGATCGCGCCGGCAAGGAGGTTGCTGTCAACGGTCGCCCGGTGCGCCTGACGCCGACGGAATTCCAGGTGCTGCTCTTGCTGGCCAGCCACCCGGGCTGCGCCTTCAGCCGCGATGAGATCATCCAGCACGTCACCGGTGTCGAGCATATCGATACGCGCACCGTGGATGTCCACATCCGCCACCTGCGCGCCAAGCTGGAAGAGGACCCCTCGCAGCCGCGCTACTTGCACACCGTCTGGGGAACGGGCTATAAGTTCGAGGTCCTCACGTAGTGGCGTTCGACTGCAAAGAGAGGCACCCATGTTCAGAAGCTTTCGCACGCAGTTGGTGGTCAGCTTCTTCCTCGTCATCCTGGTGACGCCGCTCCTCTTCATCAGCCTCTTCTACGGGCCGTTCGGGCGGTATCTACGCTCGGGGAATACCGGCTCCTCGCTGCCCTACCATGCGCGGGTGATTGGCAACCTGTTGCAGGAGGTGCTCGCGACGGGCACCTCGGTGGATGATCTCGACCATCTGCTGCGCATGGCTGCCAAGGGAACGCCCTATCGGTTCGTGTTGATCGACCGTGACCGGCAGGTGATGGTGGATACCGGCGTGGCGCCGGGCAGTGCGCTTCCCACGAACCCGGCGCGCGCGGCCGAGTATGGCCGGCCGCTGGCCCCGGATGGTCGCCCCGCCATGCACCGGGATGGCCGGCTCCTTCGCGCCGCCGCGTCGATTGATGTGGAGGGGGAGCACATCGGGGTGCTCCTCGTCAGTCGCTACAGCCAGAGGCCAAGCTATTTCAGCCCCTCGACCTTCATCCCGCGCATCATCCTGGGCCTCGTGATCGCGGGGATTCTTGGCCTGGCTCTCTCTCGCCGCCTGCTTCGCCCCGTCGATGCCCTCACCCGAGCCGCCGAGGCGATGGCCGGGGGAGACCTCAGCCAGCGCGTCACCGTGCCGCCTCATAGCGAGTTAGGACGCCTCTCCGAGCGATTCAACCACATGGCGGATCGGATTGAGGAGCTGGTCTCGCGGCTCTCAGGCGAGCACGAGCGCCTTCAGATGGCACACGCGCGCCTCGCCGAGTCCGAGCGCCGGCAGCGCGAACTCATCGCCGACGTTTCGCATGAGCTGAGGACGCCTCTCGCCGTCATCCGCTCCTCCGTCGATGCCCTGGTGGACGGCGTGGCCGATGACGGGGAGAGACAGCGGCGCTGCCTGCGCGCCATCGAGGAGGAGACAACGGCCCTTTCGCGTCTGGTGGAGGACCTGCTGACGCTCTCCCGAATCGACAGCGGTCAACTCCCGATGCGCCACGAGCCGGTGAGCGTCGCCGCTCTCTTCGAGCGGAGCATCCACCGGTTTCTCCCAGAGGCCGAGGCACACGGAATTGTTCTCGAGAGCTCCCTGGCCGAGGGGCTCTTCTTCATGGGCGATGAGGAGCGCATGGCGCAGGTTTTGGGCAACTTGCTGGATAACGCGATCCGGCACACCCCGGCCGGGGGCCGCGTCCGGCTAGAGGCCGCGCGAGAGGCAGAACGGATCCGGATCCGGGTATCCGATACGGGATGCGGAATTGCCCCCGAGCATCTGCCCCGGCTTTTCGACCGCCTCTACCGCGCGGAGCGGTCGCGCTGCAAGGGCTCCGGAGGCTCGGGGTTGGGCCTGGCGATTGTCCATGAGATCGTCGACGCGCATGGCGGGACGGTGGAAGCAGAGAGCGAGCCGGACAAAGGCATGAGCGTCACGATCTACCTCGCGGACGGGGCTGCTTTGGGATTCCGAGATAAGGAGATGGATGGAGCGGGCCGCCCCCACGCACGGAGCTGAAGCTCCGCGCGCCGGGTTGCGCGTCACCTTCGAGGATTCGGATTCCCTATCTCAGGGGCCCCCTCCTGGCCCTTGACGGACGCCCGTCTTTCTGTTATCTATTAGTAGCGGTTTCGCGGGCGATGCCCGGGCCGCGGACTGGCTGCCGTCTGCTTGACGCTGTGCTCTGCCAGATCACTTCACGAAGGAGGGGACCAACGTGGCACGACCGGTAACACTCTTCACGGGACAATGGGCCGACCTTCCGCTGGAGACACTGGCGGAGAAAGCCAGTGAATGGGGCTATGATGGTTTGGAGCTCGCCTGCTCGGGCGACCACTTTGATGTTGAGCAGGCGCTATCGGATCCCGGCTATTGCCAGAGCCGTCACGACATCCTGGCCAAGTACGACCTGAAGGTGTGGTCAATCAGCAACCACCTGGTGGGCCAGGCGGTGCTGGATATCCCCAGCGAGCGCATCCAGGCAATCGTGCCGGCGCGCGTGTGGGGCGACGGCACGCCCGAGGGAGTGCGCGAGCGCGCGGCCGAGGAGATGAAGAATACGGCGCGTGCCGCCAAGGCGCTCGGCGTCAACGTCGTCAATGGCTTCACCGGCTCGTCCATTTGGCACCTCCTCTACTCCTTCCCGCCGGTCGCACCGTCGGCGATTGAGGAGGGCTTTCAAGAACTGGCCGCGCGCTGGAACCCCATCCTCGACGTCTTCCGGGAGTGCGGCGTCAAGTTCGCCCTGGAGGTACACCCGACGGAGATCGCCTACGATATTTATACGGCCCAGCGCGCGCTGCAAGTGCTGGATAACCGGCCCGAGTTCGGCTTCAACTTCGACCCGAGCCACCTCCACTGGCAGTTTGTGGATCCGGTGGAGTTTGTCCGCGCCTTCCCCGACCGCATCTACCATGTCCACGTGAAGGATGTCGCGCGCACCCTCGACGGCCGCACCAGCATCCTCGCCTCGCACCTCAACTTTGGCGATCCGCGCCGCGGTTGGGACTTCCGCTCGCCGGGGCATGGCGGCGTCGATTTCGAGGAGATCATCCGCGTCCTCAACCAGGTGGGCTACCAGGGCCCCCTCTCGGTGGAGTGGGAAGACTGCGGTATGGACCGCGAGCACGGCGCTTGCGAGGCCGCTGGTTTTGTGAGGGAGCTCGACTTCACGCCCTCACAGATCCAATTCGACGCAGCTTTCACGAAATAGAAGCACCCTATCCATGGAAAAGGCGAGCCCGAATGGGCTCGCCTTTTCCACGC
>DUUU01000645.1 GCA_012841485.1 Armatimonadota bacterium | reverse complement strand
GACGGCTGCTCAAGCAGCCGTCACCCCGCCCGCCACGCCGCGTTCGCTACGAACAGAGGGTCTCGATCTTCTCCCGGAAGCGGACGATCAGCTCCGTGGCATGCTCGGGCGACCCCGCTTCCGCATAGATGTGGAAGGTGGGCTCGAAAGCATCTGGCGAGACCAGAACCCACCCTCTGTCGGTAATCACTTTGACCCCTTCGGTGAAGTCGGCGCGACCCTGCTCCGCCTCTTCGGTGAGGCGGCGCATGATCTCGCCCTTCTTTTCCCAGGGGCAGCTCACATCGGCCCGGCGCAGGTGATAGCGGGGCACCAGCGCCACCACGTCGGCCAGACGGCGCTTGCCGGAGCGCGCCATATACTCGATCAGCTTGGCACTAGAGATCATGGCATCGAATGCCGGATGGAACCGCGGGAAGATGAAGCGGCCCTCGGTATCACCGATCAGGTCGATCCTGTCCCGGTCCGCGAGGGCCAGGCCCATGAGGGCGGCGGGATCGCTCTTCGTGCGGATTACGCGCCCCCGGAAGCCCTCCGCGATCTGCTCGATCACCGAGGGCGCGGACGCCGGAACCGCCACGACGCGCGCGTCGCCCGTGGCGAACGCGAGCATGCACATGATCGAAAGGAGCATGGAGTCGGCGATTGGCCGGCCGGTGTGGTCCGTGACGTGCATCGTTTCGCCATCGTTGTGAACCAGCAGGCCGATCTCCGCCTCGACGGTTTTCACCAGGTTGCTCAGCTCGAGGACGCTGCGTTCCTTCTCCTCTGCGGTTCGTGGTTCTTCGAGCGGGCGCGAGAAGCCGTTGAGCGTGACTAGGTCGCACCCCAAGGTACCCAGGGCTGTGGGAAGCACCGTGCTGGCGCCGCCATAGGCGCAGTCCAGCATCACGCGGAAGCGCGAATCGTGGCACGCCTTGCAGTCCACGAGCTCGGTGAGGCGCTCGGTATACCGCTCGACCGTCCATGGCACATACTCGAGAGTGCCAACACCCATGAAGTCGGCACGCACGAAATCCTCGCGGAAGAAGATATTCTCCACCTTGCGCTGGGCATTCTTATCGAGAATGGCGCCCTTGGCGTTGCATAGCTCTACGGTGATCATGCGCGGATCGTGGGGCGAGATGCGCACGTGCACGCCGCCACGAGCGCCGGACTCGGCGAGCAGGAAGCGGCTGACAGAAACTGGGATGGAGCGCAGATCCTGGACATTGACGCCCGCGGACATCAAGCCGGAGGCTAGCGCGCGCTTGATCATGCGGCTGGTCGGGTGGGCATCACGACTGGTGATCACCGTGGCGCCGCGCCCCAGGTAGGAGCCATAGGCGGTGGCGAGCTTGGTTGCAAAATCAGGCGTCATCTCGATGTTCGCGAGGCCGCTGACGCCGCCCTCGGAGAAGAGGGTGCGCGACCAGCGCGGCCCCCATACCAGGCTCTCCGTCACGCGCGCGCCTGCCTCGACCGTCTTGTCCGGCCAGATCTTGATGTGGGGGAAGACGAGGCTGCTGCGTTGGATGTGGGTGCGGTCGCCGATCACCGCGCCCTCGAGGAGCTCGCTCCCGCGGTCGATGCTACAGTTGCGGCCGACCACGGCGCCATCGATGCGGACGCGGTCGCCCACATAGGCGCCATTCCAGAGGATGCTGCCATGCACCTCTGCTTCGCGCTCGACGATGCACGAGTCGCCGAGCACGGTGAACTCCTCGATCACCGCGCCGCGCCGGACGGTCGCGTGGCTGCCGATCACCGCCGGGCCGTTGATGCGCACGCCGGGCTCGATCCGAGCGGTCGGGTGCACCCAGATCTCATCCTCGCCGCGCTCTCCCGGGATGTTGAGGCGCACCTTGCCGCGCAAGGCGTCGTAGTGAGCTTGACGGTAGGCCTGGAGGCTGCCGACGTCGCACCAATAGCCGGTCGCAAGGTAGCCAAGGAGCGGCTTGCGCTCCCTGAGGAGCTGCGGGAAGATATCCTGGCTCCAATCGTAGCTCTTTCCCAACTCCATGTAGGCGAGCACCTCCGGCTCCAGGATGTAGATGCCGGTGTTGATGGTGTCGCTGAAGACCTGGCTCCAGTCCGGCTTCTCCAGGAAGCGGCGGATTCGGGAGTCCTGGTCGGTGATCACCACGCCGTACTCG
>DUUU01000644.1 GCA_012841485.1 Armatimonadota bacterium | reverse complement strand
GCCGAATCTTTTCTACCACTTCCTCCTCTCGCCGGAGTTCACCGACGAGGCTCTCGTGACGATGGTCAAATCGTTCGCCGAGCACGCGATGTATCTGCTTCCCCATCCCACGACCGGCAACTGGCTTTGCATGGAGGGTAACGGCCTCTTCCACGTGGGGGTGCTCTTCCCAGAGTTCAAGGAAGCCGCCAAGTGGCGCGATACGGCGGTGCAATGGCTCTATGCCGAGCTGGAGAACCAGGTCTACCCCGACGGCGTGCAGATCGAGCTCGCCAGTGGCTACCACCACGTCAGCCTGAGCAACTTTCTGGGCGTGTTCCGCCTCGCCAGACTCAACGACGTTGCGCTGCCGGCGGATTACCTGAAGCGCATCGAGCGGATGTACGACTTCGACGTCTATGCCGCGATGCCGGATCGCCGCCTCCCCGGTGTGCAGGATGGCGGCTATATGGATATCCGAAGGCCACTGGGTGAGGCCGCCCGGCTCTTCCCCGAGCGCAAGGAGTTTCTCTGGTACGCCACCGATGGCAAGGAGGGAGAGCCGCCCGCGAAAACTTCCTATGCCTTCCCCTACGCCGGCTATTTCATCATGCGCTCCGGCTGGGAGCCGGATGCCTGCTGGATGCTCTTCGACGGCGGGCCCTTCGGCTATGGCCACCAGCACGAAGACAAGCTGAACGTGATCGTGCATGCCTACGGCAAGCTGCTCCTCGTGGATCCGGGCAACTACCAGTACGAGAGGTCCAAGTGGCGGCAATACTTCATCGACTCTGCCGCGCACAACGTCGTTCTGGTGGATGGTCAACCGCAACGCCGGCGCGGCCGCCCGAGATCGGAGTACGTCGTCAAGGAGCCGTTGCCCCATGTGTGGGCCACCGCGCCCGAGTATGATTACGTGGAGGCCACCTTCGACGAGGGCTTCGGCGGCGAGGTGAAGCAGGGGGTGGCGCACACCCGGCGCGTCCTCTTCGTGAAGCCGGATCTGTGGATCCTTTGCGACACCCTCTCCGCGAAAGACGGCAAGGAGCACTCCTATGAGGCGCTCTTCCACCTCGATGCCCCGGTGAAGGCGGATGCCGCCGGCCTTCGCCTCTTCACTGGCAACGAGGACGCGGCCAACCTCGCCATCGCCGCCCGGCCTGCCTCCGGGCTCTCATTGAAGATCGTGGAGGGACAGCAGGACCCGTTGCAGGGCTGGCTGCCCGACCGCGGGCTCAAGAGCGCGCACCCGGCTCCCGTGGCCGTCTTCACCGCGACAGGCGGGGGTGACACGCATCTCCTTTGGGTACTGGCCCCCGCGCGGCCCGGCGCGCCAGACCCGGTGGCCGCCATTGAACCCCTCGGAGACAACCGATTGTCGGCGCGCATTCGCCTGCGCGATGGGCGGGCGTACGAGGTGGCTTTCTCTGGGGGGAGCCCGGCGGATCTGCGGGTCGGCGCAGCGAGAGGCCGTGGGCGCGCCCTCCTGGTCGAGACCCGGCCGGATGGCCAGCCCGGCCGGACGATCGTCGCAGCGCCCTGATCCCGGTGCCAACCCTGGCTTGGGGGGCACTGGCGTGAGGCTTGTGCCAGGGGCTCTCCAAGCCTGCCGTGCCAGGATCACCAGGGGATGGGGGCCGGCCCTCGCGCCCCGGGCCGGCGCCGATGCCGCGGATGAAGGGGCTGCGGGGCTTGCAGTTGCCTCGGGCTTGTGGTAAAATCGTGCCATGCAAGCGCTGTCCATCGCAGCGGCGGCCCTCCTTGGCTACCTGGCGGGGTCTATCCCATTCGGCTACCTTCTGGTCAAAGCCCTTCGGGGCATCGATATCCGTGACTACGGCAGCCACAACATCGGGGTTTCGAACGTCGCGCGGGTTGCCGGGAAGGGCACGGCCGCACTCTGTCTATTGCTCGATGCCGGGAAGGGCCTGGTACCCGTTCTACTTGCCCAGCGCATGGAGGCGGGGCCCTGGGGGTTGATGCTCGCGGGCACGGGTGCATGTGTCGGGCATGCCTACTCCCTCGTTTTCCTCCTGAAGGAGGGCCGCTTCTCCCGAGGGAAGGCCGTCGCCTCCGGCCTGGGTGCGGTCGTCGGTTTCAGCCTCCTTGGGGCGATACCGGCGGGGGTTCTCGGCGCGGTCCTTCTGGTTTGGGGGGTGTGCCTCGGCCTGTTCCGCTTCATGTCGCTGGCATCGATGGCCGGCGCGGCCGCGTTCGCCGTCGCTGTGTGGGTCACCCCGGTCGACCTGGCGTATCGCGTGTTTGGCACTGTCATCTTCCTCTTCATCGTCTGGAAGCATAAGGAGAACCTCGGGCGGTTGATCGACGGCACCGAGGTCCGCGTGGGCGAGAAGGTACCCCTAGCGAACATCGATGGCGATGAGGTGGCGTGTGCCTTCGTGATTCACCCCTTTGAGATGGCGGATTGCTTTAAGTCGCGCCGATTCCGGCTGCTCGCCGGATGGCTGCCGACCGGGATAACGCGCCGCCTCCTGCGGTACATGCGCCCGATGAAGAACGATGTGATCACCGGGATCACCACTCGCGATGGCCGGCGCGCGCGCGTCTATCTCATTGGCGTCCCGCTTCTTGCCGAGCAGATCAAGAAGGATGAGGCGCTCGCGGTGAAGCGGGCGATCCAGGCCGCCGAGTTGGCGCATCACCTGGGAGCATCGGTGATCGGCCTGGGTGCGTTCATGTCTGTTGTGGGCGAGAAGGGCGCGGCGGTCCAGCGGCATTCACCGATCCCGGTGACCAATGGAGGCTCGCTCACCGCGGGGAGCGTGCGCCTGGGCCTCCAGGCTCTCACCGAGCGCCTCTCGGACCAGCTCGAATCCGCCACCGTCGCCGTCGTCGGTGCCAATGGCGTGGT
>DUUU01000643.1 GCA_012841485.1 Armatimonadota bacterium | reverse complement strand
GGGAGCGATCCCCTTCCGGCGGGAGAACGCCCGGATGCTTTACGGCCGTCAGCTTATGGTATGCGGCGCCATCTCGCGCCTGCATCGTGAGCAGCCACTCCAGCTCGCAACGCGTGACCTCCAGGAGGCTGCGCGCCAGATCGCCCTGGCGGCGCTCGGCGAGAGTGAGGAGCAGGCCGGCGGCATAGGCCCCGTTCACCGTGTACTTGCCATAGTCGCCCGCATCATGCCAGCCGCCCACGGAGGGGATCCGACGCTCCCGCTCCTCCCAGAGCGTGCCATCCTCCAAATGGCACGCAGGATGGTCCTGGGGCAGCCCCAGACGCACCGCAGTGCCGCACTCCTGGGCGCGGAACGCGCGAATCGCGACCTGCATCACTTCATCATGAGCCCGAGAATCGATGCGAAACCGCGGCGAGCGAGCGCCTCCGGGAAGCCGAATCATGTAGACTCCCGGCGTCTTCAGCGGTGTGAAATCAGCGCGTGTAAAATTCTTCCCGGCATCGACGGCATGCCCCGCCGGCTCGAGGGCACCGGAGAAGACCACGCGCCCGCGGGGATCCACGACGCTGAACCGCCCGGTGGCACCGGTCACGAAGGCGAGCTTCCGCTCGTCGGGAGCATAGCCCGCTTGATCCACCACGATGCTCGCGGACGACTCCGCGCCGGCGTGCCGGATCAGCGACACGGCGGCAACCGGCACCATCAGAAGCAGCAACACGCGAAACAGCCTGGCGTAGCTCATGCCGTCCGACACGGCAAGATGCCTGCCATCCGCGCAGGGCGATCGTTGTGTGATCCGCGGATGCTCCAGATGAAAGGGGTTGGAAAGAGCAATCGTCTTCGCGTGATGCGGGAGGCAGGAGGGCTTCCCCTGACGCAGCCGACTCACCAAGTGGGGACACGTATGGTTCGGACGAACCTTTCGTGTTCGATGCACTTCCGGAACAGGCGCCACGGCTTCCTGGCACCTTTCTTGCGGACGCGCGGCTCGCAAGTCGCCAGGGGCCGCGGTTTCACGCCATCGGCGGCGCGGCGTTCTATGGGAGGGATGGTATTTTGGATGCCAACATGAGTGACGATCGACAATTCGGCCCGTCAGGCGACCGGTGCCAGGTTGAACGCGTTCTCTCGGTGGAGCATCTGGAGAGCTTGGCCGACGCCTGGAATGCCCTGGCCCAGCGTGACCCCCAGGCGCGCATCTTCCAGAGTCACACCTGGCTTTGCACCTGGCTCCGCTACCATCATTGCGATCGGATGGAGATACTCGTCGCGCGCAGGGGAGACCGCCTGACCGCCGTCCTCCCCCTCTGCGCTCATACCCGGGGCTTCGGACCGCTTTCACTGCGCGTGCTCCGCTTCGCCGCCGACAACGATTCTGACTATTGCGACGCGCTGAGCGATCCGGAGTATCCCCAGGATCTCGGCGCGCTCTGGACCGCGCTCCGCGAACGCGCTGATTGGCATACGCTTGACCTGCGCTACGTGCCGGAACGGGGCTACACCACGCGCCTCCTGCCCGCCGGCGACGCGGGAATTCTGGTGGATCGCCAACGCCACGACATCGCGCCCTACATGGATCTCTCCAAGGACTGGCGCGAGACGCTTCCAAAGCGGCAGCGCGATAGCATCCTCCGGCGCACCCGTCGGCTGCGCGAGAGGGGAGCCGTCTCCTTCGAGGTAGCCACCCACCCCGAGAGCGTGGGCGAGATGCTGGCGCAAATGGCGAAGATCCATGTCGCCCGCTGGCAGGCGCGCGGCCAGACAAGCATGTTCTGCTTCGAGGAGTACCGCGCATGGCTCCAGGCGCTGTGCCTGAGACTCCTCCCCACCCAGCAACTCTACCTCTGCCGTCTGGCTTTAGACGATGACCCGGTCAGCATCGGGCTCTACTTCTTGGACGGCCGGCGTCTCCCCGGCTACATCTCCACCTTTGCCGCCAACTACGCCGATCTCGGCCCCGGTCACATCCTGGAGACGATGGTAATCGATGACGTTCGAGCGCGGGGCCTCGCAGAGATCGACGATTTCGGACGCGGGGGAGAGGAGTATAAGTTGCGATGGGCACAGGAGGCAAACGTTCTGGACCGCTTCTTGATCGCGCGCAAGACGGCCGCCGGCGTGCCCGCGTTCTGGTGGACCGCCCGGATCCAGCCGCTCCTGTGGCGCTACCACCACCTGGGAACGCTCGCCCGGGAGGCGCGCCGGCGAGTGGCGCTGCGCAGGCTCTGATGAAGCCGCGGCAAGGCATCCGGCACCGAGCCGGCTGGCGGCCCCCGATCCTCATGTATCACCGCGTCGGCGAAGGGGAACGCGACCCGTTGCTGCGCCGCTTCACCCTCTCCCGCGAGCGTTTCGAGGCACAGATGCGGTGTCTCCGCCGCCTCCGCTGCCACGCGGTCTCGCCCGAGCAGATCGCCCGATGGCTGGAGGGGGGAGCGCATCTGCCACCTCGACCGGTCGCCATCACCTTCGATGACGGCTATGCCGATACGTACCACATCGCGGCGCCCATCCTGGAAGCCTATGGGCTGCGGGCCACCCTCTTTCTGGTAAGTGATTACATGGGGCGCAAGAGCACCTGGGACGCCGATGTTGCGGCTGGTGAGGGCTTCCCCCTGATGTCGTGGGAGCAGGCGCG
>DUUU01000651.1 GCA_012841485.1 Armatimonadota bacterium | reverse complement strand
CGGTTCTACACCGGACACATCACGACGGGGATCATCCAGGCGCTCACGATGGGTGCGTGTGGCTTGTGGTGGCTGACAGACCTGGCAATAGTACTCGCTGGCCGATTCCGCGATTCCACCGGCAATCCGGTGGCCGGGTCGCACTACCCCGCACTGACACGATGGGCCATCGGTGCCGGGGCTATCTGCCTGGTCCTTGTGGCTCTTGCCATCACGTCTGCCGACAGGGGAACATCGTCTGCCGGGAACGGGGGGGCCGACACCACCACCGAGAGCACGTCCGTGGGTGAGCGCGCTCCCGTCGCGCAAATCCCGTCGCGCGGTCTATGCTACGCCTACTTCGCCGATGAGGCAGGTGCTGACCGCCGGTTCGGCGGGAACCGGGTTGTGGTCACGGGCTTCGTCCAGGATGTGGGCGACTTGGGAGACGCAGGCCCCTACGTGGTCCTCGATGGGGTGAATGGTCTCGACGCCCTCTGCATGTTTGCCAGTAACGCGGGGCTGACGCAACTGAAGAGTGGGCAGGCGGTTCGCCTGAATGGCCGCGTCCACGGCAAGATAACCTCCGCCGCAGGCGTCACCTCCGTAGTTCTGGCAAACTGCCACTGGTGATACCTCACGCGGCGGGCCTGCATCGCGGCCAGTGGCCCTGCGGCATTGATTCGGGGGAAGGAGAGGTTAGGCCGATGGTTTCCTGCGCTTCAGCGCGCGCGAGTGGACACATTGTCCTCGTGAGCCTGCTCGTGTTGTCGCTGCATCCTGCTGAGGCGAAGCAACAGCCCACAACCGGTACAGTCGTTGGCGTTTCAGATCAGGGCGAGGTTCGATTGCGCGATGGGAGACTGCTCGCGCTACTGGGTGTTGAGCTGCCCCGGAAGATCGAATACCGCGCTCTGGCGGTCGGTCTGATCCGGCGTCTGAGCCTTGGAAAAACGGTATCGGTATCATACGACCAACCCCGCAAGGTGAACGGTGCCCTGCTGGCCTACGTCGGCTTGCCCGGTGGCGCGTCACTGAACGCAACCGTTGTCAAGGAAGGCTTTGGGTTCGCAACAGGAGCCTACCCCTGCAAGCGTCTCAAGGAGTTCCAAGGGTACCAGCGAGCAGCGCAGAGCAGTCGCAGCGGCGTGTGGAGCGTCTCGGGCGGCACAGAACGGTCGTGGTCAATGTCGGATCTCGCGGAGTTGTCGAAGCAGGTGAGCGTCACCCTACTGGACTGGCGACAAGGGGCATGGTTCACCGTCAAACTGCATCTGCAGATCCGCAACGATAGCGATGTGGCCGTGCGCGTCACCATCTGCCCGGAATGGACGGACAGGACGGCCCAACGCCAGATGCGCCACAGTGAGGACTTCGGGTTCCGCGTGCCCCCAAAGACAATGCGCAATCTCAGCCAGTCCTTCGTTGCGGCTTGCCCCAATCGGGGTGCACCGCCCGCAGTAAGCGAACTCAGTGTGCGGGTGGTGTCGGTGGATGTGGACGAGTAGGCGACCATAGAGTACCGGATGGGTGCCGAGGCTGGCCGAGGTATCGGGCAGGCTACGAGGTACGCCGTGGGTCGTTGACGGCGGACATCACCTCATCTCCACCATGTGTACCGGGGAGCCACCCCTCTACGGGCCATCGACCACCCACCCTGGCATCGTGCGCCAGCACCACGGACCAGGCATTGCTCGTTCAATGGCCTACCTGTTCCCCGCAGTCTCTTGGTGCTGCCGCGCGGCTTCGGCCTGTATCAGCACATCGAGGAGCCGTACCGCCAACTGCAGCAGGCGCATGGCTTCGAACAACTTGTGGATGTCGCGCCGCTCCTGGACGGACTGGCGGACCACCGCCAGGATGACCGTAAGGCCCGCTCTCTCGGTCGGGTTGATGCGCTCTATCCCGCGAAGCGGCTGGCAGCGCAGGACGTTCTCGACAAGGGCAGCGGCGTCCCCCAGGGCGACGCTCATCCGCGTACCTCCCACCAAGTCCGCCTCCGCGCCTTCGGAGGTGCGACGCAGAATGGCGGGGCCTACGGTCGCCAGATTCCTGATGGCTGACCGTGTAACGCTGCTCCAATGCGTGGTGTTGCTGCGCCCGTGGCGGCTCCTCGGCAGGGGGTTCCGCCGCTGCCTCGATGGTCGTGCTGCATCGCCACTGTCGGCGGCACACGTTCGCGTCTGGGATTGCCGGTGGGGCGAGGCTGTCGCCACTGGGTCAGGCACGGTCATCCCCCGGTGACGGTGGCTCGTCGTCACCATCCCCGTACTCCTCGAATCCGCCGTCAGGATGCAGCCGCCCGACCGGCTCGTCAGAATCGAGCGGCTCCTTGCGGATCTGGACCCAGACGTGCTCTCCCCCGATATCACCTTCGACGCTCACGTCGTCCTCCCGCGTGCACATCGTGATGGCGGGAGGCGCGTCGAAGAGGGCCACCAGGTGCTCGATGGAGAGGAAGAACGACGGGTATGCCACTTGGTCACCGTCACAGTGGAAGGGCGTGGGCCGGACCACTACCTGATGCTCGGCCTCAACGTAACCGAACAGCAGGCCACCCGGCCAACACTCCATCAGCCCGCTGTTGATCGCCTCGATGACCCCATCGGCCCACAGGGGCCACTCGGGCAGATCGCCTTCGTCATCCCCGGAGCAGTCGAGGCACAGGTTCCCCTGCGCCTGCATCGCCCGCTCGCAGACAGGGCAGGTCTTGGGTGCAGCCCCGGTCCT
>DUUU01000642.1 GCA_012841485.1 Armatimonadota bacterium | reverse complement strand
TCCGAGTGGGGCACGGAAGTGCGGTAGAGGTTGTTCTCCTGCAGGATGGTGAACTGGTAGGAGGAGCCGTTCCCGATAGAGTCAGCCCACATCCTCAACGCGCACGCTTTTTCGGCGAGCGTGGCAAGCCTCCGCTCGCACTATCGCACGCATGGTTGCAGTTCACCCGCGGGGCGGTAATCGCGCAGGAGATAGCATGGCGGGTGGGGAACAGAGCGAGCAAGGGATGGAGGGAAAGCGTGGGTTATGATTCCGTGTACCCGTAGGAGTAGGAGGAAGGCATCCATGAGACGATCTGCCGGGTTTACGCTCATCGAGCTGCTCGTGGTCATCGCCATCATAGCCATCCTGGCGGCGATCCTTTTCCCGGTCTTCGCGAGGGCGCGGGAGAATGCGCGCAAGTCCACCTGCCAATCGAACCTGAAGCAGTTGGGCATGGCGGCAATGCAGTATGCGCAGGACTATGACGAGATCTATCCGGCGGTGTATCGCCGGATGCCGGACCTGTACTGGTGGGGCGACATGCTGCAGCCCTACATCAAGAACTACCAGGTGCTGGTCTGCCCGTCTGGCTCCTGGAGCACTCCCAACGAGCGGCCACCGAGCCTTCCCAACCCGCTCGTCTGTTCCTATGCTCTTCCGAACATCCGGAAAAACGACGCGGGCGCAGACATCACGCCCCTCCCTGGCGCGTCGATGGCGCAGGTTTCGGACCCCGCGGGCACGATTATGTTGTGCGACTCGTCGCGATCTGAGATCTTCACCCCGGAGGCGACCTACAATTTCACGATCGCGGGCCCAAACGGAGTCACTGACCTGGGCACGGGCAGCTACGTTCGTGTCGCCCTGCGGCATATGGATGGGTTTAACTGCGCGTTCGCCGATGGACACGTCAAGTGGTTGAGGCAGAGCACGCCGGGCATGTGGACGACTCTCGCCGGCGATTAGCGACTGGCGCTCTCCCCGGGGGAGGCGGCGCTGGCCGCATGGCGCCGGCAAGGCCTCCACCCGGGCGTCTTCTGGTGTGACCATCTGCTGCAGGAGTAGGAGGAAAGCGTTATGAAACGATCTGCCGGGTTTACGCTCATCGAGCTGCTCGTGGTCATCGCCATCATAGCCATCCTGGCGGCGATCCTTTTCCCGGTCTTCGCGAGGGCGCGTGAAAACGCGCGCAAGTCCACCTGCCAGTCGAACCTGAAGCAGTTGGGTATGGCGGCGATGCAGTATGCGCAGGATTATGACGAAACCTATCCGTCGGTGTACCGCCGCATGCCGCATCTTTACTGGTGGAGCGATGTGTTGCAGCCGTACATCAAGAACTATCAGGTGCTGGTCTGCCCGTCCGGCTCCTGGAGCACTGCCACCGAGCGGCCCCCGAGTCTCCCGAACCCGCTGGTGTGTTCCTATGCTCTTCCACATTTTTCACAGAACGACGCGGGCACCGCATCTACGCCCCTCTCGGGCGCGGCGATGGCCTCCGTTCCGGACCCCGCGGGCACGATCCTGTTCTGCGACTCCACTGTAAACGAGATCTTCGCGCCGGGCGCCCAAAACTACACGATTGCGGGCTCGAACGGTGTTACGGACCTGGGCACGGGCACCGTTGTTCGCGTTGCCCGGCGGCACATGGATGGTTTCAACTGTGCGTTCGCTGATGGGCACGTCAAGTGGCTGAGGCAGAGCACGCCCGGCATGTGGACGACTCTCGCCGGCGACTAGTGGCCCGCGTGGCACTCCAGCAGCCTGGGGGAGGCGGCTCTGGCCGCATGGCGCCGGCAAGGCCTCCCCACGGGCGCCCTCTGGGGCCCATCCGCGGCAGGAGTTAGGAGGAAAGGACCGATGAAACGTTCTGCCGGTTTTACGCTTATCGAGCTGCTCGTGGTCATCGCCATCATAGCCATCCTGGCGGCGATCCTTTTCCCGGTCTTTGCCAGGGCACGCGAGAACGCGCGCAAGTCCACCTGCCAGAGCAACCTGAAGCAGTTGGGCATGGCGGCGATGCAGTACGCGCAGGACTACGACGAGACCTATCCGATGATGTACCGCCGCATGCCGCATCTGTACTGGTGGAGCGACGTGCTGCAGCCCTACGTCAAGAACTACCAGGTGTTGGTCTGCCCGTCCGGCTCCTGGAGCACTGCCACCGAGCGGCCCCCGAGCCTTCCCAACCCGCTCGTCTGCTCTTATGCTTTCCCGTACTTCTCAAAAACCGATGAGGGCGCAGCCATCACGCCCCTCCCCGGTGCGCCGATGGCCTCCGTTCCGGACCCCGCGGGCACGATCATGTTCTGCGACTCCACGACTACCGAGATCCACAGCGGAGGCGTGAACAACTTCACCATCGCGGGTCCGAACGGTGACACCGATCTGGGCACGGGCAACTACGTTCGTGTCGCCAGGCGGCATATGGACGGTTTCAACTGCGCATTCGCCGATGGGCACGTCAAGTGGCTGAGGCGGAGCACGCCCGGCATGTGGACGACTCTCGACAACGACTAGTGGGCCTGCGTGCTCATACTGACAGGCGCTCGGCTGCAAGCCGCGCGGGCGCTGCCGAATGGGAAAGGGCGGGGAGGACGCCGGGGCGATGCTGCCTCCCCCCGCTCCTTGCCCCATGAGAATTGGAATCTATGATGACACCACGCCAGCGCTACTGCGAGACGCTTCTCTTTGGAACCCCGGACCGCATTCCCTTCCAGCCCGGCAGCCCGCGGGTGTCGACTCTCGCCGTGTGGCGCCAGCAAGGCCTCCCCGAGGGTGTTTACTGGTATGACTACCTGCTGGAGTGCCTCGGCATCGCCCCGGATCATGGGCGTGGCGGGGGCGACCCGGGCGTCTCCTTCCGCATGATCCCCACCTTCGAGGAGAAGGTGCTCGAGCATCGCGACGGCCACTACATCGTCCAGGACTGGATGGGGGCGATCACCGAAATCTCCGACCGGTATGACTACACCTACATCCGCTCTGCCAAGGACTTCGTCACGCGCAAGTGGCACCGCTTCCCCGTTCAAACGCGCGATGACTGGGAGCGCATGAAGGAACGCTACGATCCGCGCGCGCCCGGCCGCTTCCCGGCCGACTTCGAGGAGCGCTGCGCGCGCATGAAGGCGCGCACCGGTGTCGCCTCGATCCACTTCAACGGCCCCTTCTGGCAGATGCGCGAGTGGTGCGGAATGGAGGGCCTCTGCTTGCTCATGGCCGATGACCCCGAGTGGGTGGAAGAGATGGCCACCTTCTGGATGGAGTTCGTCTCGCAGACGATGGCCCCCATCCTCGAGCGCGTGGAGCTGGACCGCGTCGGCATCTCTGAGGATATGGCCTACAAGGCCCACAGCATGATCTCGCCCGCCATGGTCCGCCGCTTCCTCATGCCCTGCTACGAGCGATGGATCCCCGAGATCAAGAAGAGCGGCTGCAGGATCATCGACATGGATTCCGATGGTGATATTGGCGAGTTGATTCCCCTCTGGATCGAGGCGGGGATCAACGTCTGCTGCCCGGTCGAAGTGGCCGCGGGGAACGACCTGGTCGAGCTCCGCCGCCGCTTTGGGACGCAGATGGCCTACACCGGCGGGATCGATAAGCGTGCTCTTGCCAAGGGCGGTGCCGTGATGGAGGCAGAGCTCAAGCGCGTCATCCCCCCTCTCCTGGAAAAAGGCGGCTACATCCCCGGGTGTGACCATGGCGTGCCCCCGGATATCTCCTGGCCGAACTTCGTTGCCTATGCCCGCCTCCTCGCGCAGTACACCGGCTGGCTCTAGTCCGGCCCGCCTGCTACGGATGAGGGTGACGGACACGGAGGGGCCGGGTGGGCGCGCTGAGTGTGTGCTCCAGCCAGGAGGAGATGGCCATTCGGGTGGCTCTCCCCGAGGACCGCGAAGCGGTCTGACAGTACAGCCCAGGGTCTCCTGAACCTGGGCTGTGTTGTTGGACGCCTTCGGCGTCCTTCGAGAGCGCCACGCGGTCGCTCCCCTTCCCTGTGGCCGGCGTGGGGCCGGAGGGTAGGGAAGGGGCTGGGGGTTAGGCAAACGGCCGCCTGCCTCCAGGCGTTTGACGGAAGCCCTGCCTGGTGCTACAATGACGGCACGAAACGTGAGAGGAGGCCGTGAGTTGCAGGGGGCTCTTACCTCTTGCACCTTCGGAACTTGATGAAGATGGCGAATGCGCCCCAGGTACTGCGCGGTATGCGCGATTTCTTGCCCGACCGGATGATTCTGCGCCACCACGTGACCGGTATCTTTCGCTCGGTCTTCGAGCGCTATGGCTTCGAGCCGCTCGATACTCCGGCCATCGAATATGCCGAGACGCTGGAGGGCAAGTACGGCGAGGAAGCCGATAAGCTGATCTATAAATTTGAAGACCGTGGCGGTCGGCAGGTGGGCCTGCGCTACGATCTGACGGTGCCCCTGGCGCGTGTCGTCGCCCTCTATCCGGATTTGCCCAAGCCGTTCAAGCGCTACCAGATCGCGCCTGTCTGGCGGGCAGAGCGCCCTCAGAAGGGCCGCTATCGCGAGTTCTGGCAATGCGATGTCGATACCGTTGGCTCCGCCAGCATGCTCGCCGATGCCGAAGTGCTCGCCGTCCTCCACGACTCGCTCACTGCGCTCGGCTTCACGCAGTTCGTGATGCGGATCAACAACCGAAAGCTGCTCAAGGGGCTCTCCACCTTTGCCGGCGTGCCCGAGGGCGAGGAGGCCAACGTCCTGCGCAGCGTCGATAAGCTCGACAAGATCGGCGAGGTGGGGGTGCGCACCGAGTTGCTGGAGAAAGGCTTCGATGAGGAGGTGGTCGCGCGTCTCTTCCGCCTGCTGGTGCCCGAGGAGGACACGAGCGATCTCCTTGCCCGGCTGCGCGTTGAGCTGGCAGAGAGCCCCGATGCCCAGGAGGGCCTTGCCGAGCTGGAGCAGCTCCGCGAGCACCTGGCGGACCTGGGCGTGCGTGAGCGCTGCTACCGCTTCGATCTCTCCATGGTCCGCGGCCTCGATTACTATACCGGCCCCATCTTCGAAACCGTCGTCGAGGAGCCGCGCATCGGGAGCATCACCGGGGGCGGGCGCTACGACCATCTGGTGGGCATCTTCAGCGGGCGCGACATCCCCGCCGTCGGATCCACGCTTGGCCTGGAGCGGATCGTGGATGTGATGGAGGCCCTCCAGCTCTTCCCAGGGATGAAGACGCTTACCCAGGTGCTCGTGGCGGCGTTCGACGCGGACACGCTGCCGGAGGCGCTCCGCCTGGCTACGGAATTGCGCCGCGCGGGCACGTGCGTCGAGGTGCCCTTGATGGAGAAGGGCGGCTTCAAGAAGTTCCTCTCCTACGCCAACGCCAAGGGCATCCCCACGGTGGTGCTCCTCGGCCCGGATGAGATTGCCCGCGGCGAGGTGACCGTGCGCAACATGGCGGATGGCAGCCAGCACTCGGTGCCTCGCGGCGAGGCCGTCGCGCGCCTCAGCGGCCATCCCGCCCGGTAACCGCCCGCGAGTGGGAGGGGGAGCGGCCAGCGCCCGGGGATGCTGCCGGCCCTACCCGGTGCCGGGGAGTGGCGCACATTTCGGAAGGAAGATGGCGATGGCACGCCGGAAGCGGTCTGAGTCGGCCGCGACGGGTCTATGCGAGTATCGCGACGGTGGCCTCTACGTGCCGGGGCTCGATTGCTGGCTCGATTCGAGCAAGCCCCGCCGGCGCGGCTTCATCAGCCACGCACATACGGACCACTATGCCGCGCACGAAGCGGTCATCTGCACGCCGGAGACGGCCGCGATGCTGGCGTATGTGAAGCCGTTTGAGGAGACGCTGCCCCCCATCCGCCCGCTGCACCTGGGCCGGGCCATCCAGCATGGCGATATCCAGGCCACCCTCCTCCCCAGCGGGCACATTCTGGGCGCCGCCATGATGTATATCGCGCGCGGGGGCGACTCCCTGCTCTACTCCGGTGATGTGCGCCCTTCCGGATCTGCGACGACCCCGCCGGCCCAGGTGGTTTCGGCCGATCATCTGATCGTGGAGGACACCTTCGGCGCCTTGGATGAGGAGTTCGTGGACTCAGAAGAGGGCGCCGCCCGCGTGCTGGAGTTCTGCCGCGGATGCCGGGCACGGAACAGAACGCCCATCCTGGTGACCACCAGCAACTGCGGGAAAGCGCAGGAGATGGCCGTCGCCCTCGGGGAGGCGGGCCTCACCGTGGCCCTCCAATCGAAGATCTGGCACTTCATTCGCCTCTACGAGCGCCACGGGGTCCCGGTTTCCGGCTACACTCGCCTGCGCAAGGCAGAGTGGCCAGATGCCGATGCCGTGATCGTGACCCGCGCCTACCTGGAGCATGATGACCTGACGGACCGCGTGCCCCGGCCCGCCTACGCTCTCGTCTCCGGGTGGGCCGCGTCCGACGAGGCCGACGACTTCGATGCCGCCATCCCCTGGAGCGACCATGCCTCCCGCGAGGAGTTGCTTGCCTTCATCGAGGCCGTCAACCCCCGCCTGGTGTGGACCTTCGCGGGCGAAGGCCACCTGCTCCCCGAGCTCCGCGCCGCCGGACGCGACGCGGTTCACCTGGAGGCGTGCTAAGCCCGAGCGCGGGCCGCGAAGCGCGCGGTCCTGCTCATGGGAGAACGACGACCATCTGCTCCACGCTCTCCCCAACGGGCACGCCGCCGCGATCCACCAGAGAGGCGCGGAGGCGAATCGGGCCGTGGGTCTTCAGGCGCACGCGCTTCTGCGCGCCAGGTGTCGCCGGAATCTCGACGCGGCGCGCACTCCCCTCGGGTCCGGCCTCGATGCGGATCCGATAGCCCTTCCGCTCACCGGCGGCGAGGTGAACGGCGACCGGTAGCTCCAGCGTTTCGCCGGCCGATGCCAGGCCCCCGGCGCGCGGGAGGATCGCCGGCTCCGGAACGGTGATCGGGAGCGTGATCTCGCTCGCAGGGCGTTCGGATGTGCTCCAGGCGAGGCGCAACTCGGATGAGCCTGGCTGGCGCAGAGTGAGGGGGAACCGCGCTGTGCCGGAAGCCCCAGGTGCCAGTCGGAGGCTCCGCGCCTGATTCTCCAGGGCGAGGCGCGCCTCGGCGGGCGCTTCCCCTCGGTTCCGCAGGACGACCTCTACCGATTGCTTGCCCCAGAACCGCGGGAGCGTCAGCGATTGCAGCGCCAGGCTCCCCTCTTGCACGAGCGCCCATCCAAACCGATCCGGCACGTGGAACCCGCCATAGGTGCAGGACCACGCCGAGAGCCGGTCCTTTTCCGGGCCGGCAAAGCGGCTGCGGCAGAAGTTGACCGCCATCACGGGCGAGCGTCGGATCCCCGCCTTTTCCAGGTCTGACCAGGGAAGGGCGATCTCGACGCAGTAGGCGTTGGCCTCCTTGCGGACGCGCACCTCAGCAGAGGAGTTCCAGGAGGGATCCTGGTTGCGCTCGTCATACACCGCGCCGTTAGTGTTCACGATGAGATGAGCGTAGGGCGCCCGCGGCCCCCCGGCCACGAAGAACTCGATGCCGTCGTCCAGCCATACTTCTGGAGTATCATGGCCACGCCGGGCGGCCCTGAGCTTCGCCATCGCCGGCTCCGGGCAGCGAAAGGAGACGTAGAGGGCGCGCGCGTCATAGAGGATCCGCGCCTCCGTATCGACCTCTGGCTTGCCGCCGTCATTAGCCCGGTAGAAGTTGGTCGCGACGGCGCTCTCGGTCCAGCAGGGATCGGAAAGGTCGCCATCGATCACCGGTGGCACCGTTGTTGGGAGCACCGCGATGGCCGGCGCGGCTTGCGCGGTCACTCCTTCGGTCGCGCGCACCACGAGCGTGACCTGGGAGAGATCCTGGCGTCGCTTCGCCACGGGTTTGCCTGTCAGGGCGGTTCGCAGCCGGATGATCTGATCCGCGGCGGCCCGGCGCACCTGCTGCATCCGCCGCGTTTCAAACGCCACTTTTCCCAGCGGGTTGGCCCAGGGTACGGCGTTTACGAGCGCGTCGAGCATCTCCTGGGCCTCACGGGCGGCGGCGCGAACGCGCTCATCGCGATGCGCGCGCGCCTCGGCAATCGTCTGGGCGAGGGTGTGGAGATAACGATAGTCATCCACGCCTTCCCGCAGCGCCTCCCAGGCGATGGTCGGGATCGCGCCCTGATAGGTGCTCCAGTCGTCCGGCTTGAGGAAGTGAGGATAGACGGTTGCCTGTTCTTTGGGTTCGCGGTGGTTCACGCGCGCGCCGTCGAAGTCGTTGAAAACATCTTCGTGTGGGCGGCAGAAGGTCCATGAGACCTGCGCTTTCGCGCCCGTCTTCCAGAAGAGAAGCCCGGCGCCGTAGCGGTTATGGAACATATAGCCTTCCTGGGGGAAGGGGTTGACGTAGCAGCCGGTGCCGTACCACCAGAACTCGGCGCCGGTGCGCGCGCACTCCTCACGGGCTTTTCGGGCCGTCTCCTCGTTGGCCACCAGTCCCGACACGAAGCAGGGAGCGGTGAGGTACTCGGAGGCCTTCTCCAGGAATCCGATCTGGTAGAAGGTGGCATAGGTCTCGGCGCCGCCGGCGCGCCAGCACTGGTAATCCTGTATGGCGTACGTATCGTCGCCGGACGGCTCGTCTCTGCCGTAGAAGAGCCAGGGTGCCGGCGCATCCTTCGTCGCCTCGACGGCGGCTTTTGCGACGGCAGTGACGCCCGCGCGGATCTCCTCCGGCCAGGTTCCCTTCTCCAGGTCCACCTTCAGACCCAGAGCATCACGGACGCGCTGCGGCCATCCGCCCATGGAGCAGACGTGCGGTCCGGGAATGCCAGCCTCAAGGCACTGGGCCGCGAGCTTCTTGTAGGACGATGCGTCGAAGACCACCCGGCCCTCCTTCAGCCCGGAGAGATCCGCCGTGCCGAGCGAGCCCTCCACGAGGCCGGTGATGCCATGGCGAGCGAAATCGCGCAGTTCGGCCATCACCTGGGAATCGCTCATCGTGCGCCAGCGCCCGGCGTCAGCATAGAGTAGCCACGCGCGATCCTCGGGGCGCTGCAGCTGGAAGGGCAGCACCTCGATGTGCAACGGCAGCTCCAGAGCGGGCTTGCCGGCGGCCTGCAGCGTGACGCGCGCGGTATAGACGCCAGGACGGGCGTCCGCGCGGGCGCTCAGCGTCAGCCAGAACGCCGCCGTCTCTTCTGCGGCGAGGTCGAAGGACCGCTCCTCCAGAAGGCCGCGCGTTGTCGGCACCATCTTGCGCCCATCAGCGCAGGGGAGCAACAGCTCCGGGGTGATGTACCACTGGCGCGAGCGCCATCCGGTGCGCTGCGGCCAGAAGTGCATGTGCCGCACGTCGCACGTCACTGGGGCGCCGGCGAGATCGACGCGGATCGCAAGCCCCTTCAGGCTTTCCAGGGCACGTGCGCCCACCCACACCGGCTCATCCTCGCCCGGCGTGAGGAAGGCGGAGAGCTCGCGCGCGTGCTCCTCGGGACGCGGCACCCCATCCGGCCGGTAGTCGCCCGGGTCTGATGTGACGTAAGCGAGGAGTCCGGCGGCGCGCTCGGCTCGAGTGGGCGCCGCCGGCTGCCAGTCCGGCTTTGGTGCCGGGCGCTCCTGAAACGGCTCGCCTGGATCCACGCGCTCGTAGCGAATCCCACCGATGGTGACCGGCCCGCCCTCCTGGGCAAGCACTGCCACCGGCAGCATGAATAGAACGAAGGCAAGGAAGGTTGCAGTTCTCATCGGTCTCTCCTGATCGTCGGGCATGAGAAGGACCGCCGGCCGCCCCTCCTGGGAAGCCTGGCCTGCCCGGGCGCGGAACCCGCATCTGGGAGTGCGCCCGGCCCGCGCAGACACTTGTGGCCGGAACGCCACGGGAGCGTTCGCGCCGGAGTGCCCGCGTAGGACAACAGATGGATGACGGGCACTTGAGGCCAACATTCGCCCCGAAAGCGGCTTCTCCTGCCGCCGAGCGCCCGTCAGGGAGGCAGGAGGGACCCGGGCGCATCACGAACGAACGGCGAGAGAGAATCCGTTCCATCCCCATCCGGATCCCGCGCGTGGGTCGTCGAGCGTTTCAGCGAAGGTCAGGAGTGCGCGCACCATGGCGATGACGGAGAGAAAGCCGGACCGGCCCGTGCTAGATAAGCCGGTGCCTGCGACGAAGCCCCGCGGGGTGACCCCGCGCGCGGTCGCAATCGCCTTCGTGCTAACGCCGCTCAACTCCCTCTGGATCGTCCACTCGGAAGTGATTCAGTATGCCGGCCACCCCACCACGGTGTCGCTCTTCTTCAACGTGATCTTCTGCCTAGCCGTGCTCGTGGCGATCAACGCCGGGCTGGCCAGGTGGGCGCCGCGTTACCGCTTTTCGCAGGGGGAGCTGCTCACCATCTACATTCTCCTATCGCTCGCCACGGCGATGGTGGGCCACGATATGTACCAGGTGCTCATCTCCGTGATCGCCCACCCGTTGTGGTTTGCCGAGCTCGCCCCGGAGAAGCGGTGGCACGAGCTGTTCACGTCCGATCTGCCGCCGTGGTTGGTCGTGACCGATACCCACGCTCTGCGCGACTACTTCAACGGCACGAACCACTGGAGCGGGTTCTATCGCGCGGCCTACATCATGGGGTGGCTGAAGCCGGTGCTGGCGTGGACCGGCTTCTCCCTGATCCTGCTCTTCACGATGCTCTGTCTCTCGGTCCTCCTGCGCAAGCAGTGGACCGAGCGCGAGCGCCTCACGTTTCCGATTATCGAGCTTCCTCTGCGGATGACGGATGAGGGCTTCAAGCTCTTCAAGAGCCCGGCCTTCTGGATCGCGGTGGTCCTTGCCGGAATGGTGGACCTGATCAACACGCTTCACCTGAACATCCCAACGATCCCGGGCCTGCCAACGCGCCAGTACTCGCTCAATCAGTTCATCACTGCCTGGCCGTGGCGGGCGATGGGCGCGACGCCGCTGCAGTTTCTCCCGTTCGTGATCGGCATCGGCTTCCTGCTTCCGGTGGATCTGGCCTTCTCCTGCTGGTTCTTCTTCTGGTACTGGAAGGCGCAGCAGATCCTCACCGCCCGGTACGGCTGGAACGATGGCCGGCCCGACTTCCCCTACATCACCGAGCAGTCGTTCGGTGCATTCATCGGCGTCTTCGTTCTGGTGTTCTGGCTGGCGCGCCCCTATCTGAAGGAAGTGTGGCGGGCGG
>DUUU01000641.1 GCA_012841485.1 Armatimonadota bacterium | reverse complement strand
GCGGCGGCCGTGGCGGCCCACGAGCAGTCGCAGTCCTGGTACCTCTACGGCTCGCGCTCCTATGAGATCAAAGACCGGCCGGAAGCGTATTGGCCGTTCTGGGCCAATCGCTACCCCCACTATGATCTGAGCGACGCGGGCACGCGAATCGCGTCGGCGGCCCCGCCGGAGATGAAGGCGCCCGGCGCCTCGCTCTTCGATGGGAAACTGGCCAACGCGGGCACCATCCTCTCGGAGCGCTACACCGCGCCCAGCATTGTGCAGACCATCGCCGCCAGCGGTCAGATTGGCCAGCCGTACTACCTCTTCTTCCAGGGCACGGGGCAGGGGAGAGATGATGGCGGGCGCACCTACCGCGCCTCCCAGATCTTCTATACTGCTCTGGGGCCGGATTTCACCTTGAACAGCGCAGCGCCCATCGTCCCTGTCGGGTTGGAGCAGCCGGAGGTGGTGAAACACACCCCACGCGCGCTGAGCTACGTGGACGCCACCGGCGTGCATCGGTTGTGGGCCTTTTGGCACGGCGGCGCGGAGAACGCCTGGCAGGGCTACTTCAGCGTCAACCGGGGCGACAAGGCGCTGGCAAGCGACTGGAAGCTCGAGGATGGACGCGGCTTCGGCATCCTGCCCCTCTATGGCGACTTCGCCACCGTTCAGGACCTGGTGCCCCTCTACCGCCCGGGACCGCATACGAACTTCTTGACCGGCGCGACCATCGCCGAGCCGATGATCGATCTCATCTTCACCGGCTTCTCCAAGTCGCGCGGGAACAGCGACCTCTACATGGCTCGCCTGGATCCGGCGCAGCTGATGTGGGGCACGCGCGGCGCGTGGCGCGCCAAGCAACCCTTCGCGCCCGTCGAGAAGGAGCTGCTGGTCAATCGGAACAATCGCGTGTACACATCGCGCAACCTGGAGTGGATGACCTCGCCGCTCTACCGGACTACCATGAGCGGGCGACGCTTCGTCTTCCCCCGAATCTGGTGGCGACCTGCGGGCAGCACGACCTTGCAGCTGATCACGCCGGATCCGGAGAACGCGACGCATGCGCCTTCCAGCCGGCGTTGGGCGACAGGGACCTGGCGCTATGATCGGGACGGCAGCCGGTGGATCTACGATTGGAAAGACGCTCCTACGGCCTACGGCGTTGGCAACACCATCACCGTTTACCCGCTCACCGGCCAGGTGGTCTTTGCCAAGCCGCTGAACCCGGGCGATGAGATCTATGCGGATTACGTGCCCACCATCTTGCGCGTGGCGGGCTCGCCGCAGATGGATGCTTCGCCGGCGGCGTTTGTGGATACGCGCATCGGCCCGGCACAGAGCCCGGTTGACGGCACGCGCGTCTATCGCCAGCGCGATCGCCTGTGGTTGTTCTGGACTCGTGTCGCGCCCCAGGTCTCCAAGCCGACGGTGTGGTACAAGACGATGCGCCTGATGGTCCAGTTGCCGCGGGCAATCCAGCCGGGCACGGAGGTCACCGTCACCGACGAGTTCGGGGGCGCGATCACGCAGTTCACCATCGATACCGGGGTACACCCGACGACGGGGCAGATTCTCTACCCGGGGCGGCTCTACTTCCCGGCAAGCCAGATGGCTGGGGTGGCGCGTGGCCTGGAAGGCCGGCGAATCACCGTGAGCTATACGGAAGCCGGCACCGGGGCTGCGGGCGCGCAGCCGGCGGACCCGTATATCCGCTGGCGTGACGAGCGCCCGGAGGCACCCCTGCCGATCGATGATGTGGCGAATGAGGGCAGCCTGTGCGCGATCCCGGATCTGCCGCTGACGGATGCCGATTCGATCAATGAGTACCTGAGTGACGCGGGGGCATGGCGCGTGTGGCTCTTCTGGACGTCATCGCGACCGAAGGCCATCGTCTATGATGCCTCTACGGGGCAGCCGCGGCAGTTCTCCAACGACACGGATCTGCGGTATATGACGCTCGCGCCGCGGTTGGACTTCCGGCCAACGCTGCCGGGGGCCCCCTCGCCCTAACAGGAGGGGAGCCAGAGAGAGGTATGGGCTAGGCGCGCTCGGCGACGCGGAGGAACTTCGCCTCGGCAGAGGCGACCAACGTGCCGTCGTCGCGCTCGGCCCGGGCCGTGCATAGAATCCGCCGCCCGCGCACCTCGCAGATGCGCCCGGCGACGCGCAGCCGCTGCCCGATATAGGCCGGACGGTGCAGCGATACCTTCAGCTCGGCGGTGACGGCGTGGTGGCCCTCCTGCCACAGGTAGCGCCCCATCGCCTCGTCGAGTAGCGTCGCCAGGATGCCCCCATGCACGATGCCGGTGAAGCCCTGGTACTCCGCCGTTGGCACGAACTCGGTGACATGCTCGTCGCCGATGGTGCGAAAGCTCAGGTGCAGGCCCTTGGGGTTGTTGGCGCCGCAGGCGAAACAGCCATCGCTATCGGTGAGTTTCAAGAGAGCGCGCCTTCTCGAAGAAGAGAGAGCCAGCAATCCGGAGATAGTCGGCGGTCATATCCGGGGACCAGCGGTCCTGTCGAATCGCTTCCATGGTCGGAAGTTGGGCATCGACGGGATGATCGAGGAGGCGAATGAACTTCGCCTTGATGATGGTGAGGTGCTCGCGTTCGCCATCACGGTTTGTGAAGATCTCGCGCTGAAGCAGGCCGATCACCGCGACCCGGGATCCCTTGCGCAGGTGGCTGATGCACCACTCCGCGAGGTTGTCCCAGGTGTCCACGAGGAACATGTCTGTCATTCGCTTCTCGCTGGTCGGCGAGCTGGGGCGCTCCACCTCCACCGTGAACTCTGTCTTGGGCAGCCCGGATGGTTTCACCCGCAGAACGGGCGCCTTGGAGACCTCACCCACGATGATTACCAGATTGACATCCTGCATGCCTAAACCCCCCCTGGCGGCACACCCCGATGATGGTATCGGCCCAATGCTTCATGAGGGTGCTTGCCCCCATGGATGGACTGAGACGGGTGAGACGCCCCATCCACTGCACTCCTGGTCTGCCGAGGATGGAAGTGGGAACCATCGCCGCCGGCTTCTCAGCATGTGCCTGGCGACTCTGTTCGCGCTCGGCGGGGCGGTAGCCATCGATGCATCGTGCTCCGTGAGCTCGCCGCGCCATGCGCAACGCTTCTCCTGCAATAGCCTGATACGGCTGCCCGTGTCCTCCAATGCGCGACAGATGCGCCGGGCAGATGCCCTGACCAAGGGCATTCTCTTCCTGTGAAATGAGCAGACGCGCTCGTTGTGCAGAAACCAACCATGCACGGCACGCGCTTGGCCGGGCTCATGCGCTGCTTCGGTAACCAGAGACGCTGTGATGGATATGTGTATCGACCGGGCCAAGACAAAGGGCGATACGCACACGGCGCCATCGGCCCAACCCCAGTGAAGCCGGGCAGATCAACGGATGCAATCTGGGTCGACATCGTGTCAAGAAAGGAGAGACTTGTGCATGGCTTGCCGCTGGTTCTCTCGCAGGATGCGCTCTCCGCGGGCGCCATCGTCCCTGCTCGTCCGCCCGGTCGAAGGTAGGCGCGTGTTCCACCCGGGGAGCGGCCCTCATCGCACTCCGCGTGGCATCTGCCCGCGATCTCGCTGAGGCGCATCCGGAGTCTGCATCCGAGGCTCTCCGGGAAGGCAGATCATCCTGGAAGAGTACTTCGGGTGACGATCTGACTGTTCGAGAGCCTCGTTACCCGCCTTCCTGCTCCCTGGCGCCCGCCAGGCTGCCGCCAACATCCGGCATCGCATCCTATGATACCGCATCCTGGTCACCGCTGTCAACTCCGGCAAGCAGGCACAGCGCTTGGATAGGGCATTCTGCCTATCCATCTGCACCATAGGCGGCCCTTTGTGTAGATGAGGGGCCATGGCACGGGCGCATGGCGACGGATCCACGGGGCACCCCCAGAGAGCAACAGGGGGCGCCCCTGCGGGACACCCCCTGTTCGATCCTTAACCCGAGTCGAGGATCCGCTTAGTTGACTGGCTGGTTGGCTATCGCCCGAATGAGCTGGCCCCACTTCGGGAAGGCCTTGACGAAGGCGAGCTCCTCATACCCGGTGTAGTACTGGGTGGGCGAGGGCAGGTAGACCGACATGCCATGCGAGCGATTCACCCCCGTGGCCGAATGGCCCTCCGCGATCACCGGTCCGCCGTTGGTTCCCGCCATGCCGGTCATCACGGCATCGGCGGCGCTCGCCAGCGCAGGGCTGGGAATGGCAGCCTTCACCTTCTCCGCGAAATCGTGCAGATCGCGGTAGTAGGAGTAGGCGTAGGCCTGCGAGCCGATGCGCGCCGCGTCGAGCTGTTGCCGGTGGATGGGCACCAGGGGAAGGAGCTCACTCGCGAAGTCATTGACCTTGGCGGCATAGGCATCCAGCCGCGACGTCTGAATGAGCGCCTGGGTGACAGCGTCCTGCGAGTAGCGCTTGAGGTGCTCCTCGACGAAGACGCGTCCCAGTGCCTCGGTGCTCATGTTGGGGTTGGCGACCAGGCGCGCCATGATCGTGTCGTAGGGATAGCCCGGTCCGGGGGGCGACTCCTCGGATGCCGTGATATAGTCGCAGTGATCCTTGATCTCGTAGAAGACTTCGAGCATCCCCATCAGGCTGCAGTCGATGGCGATGAGGTCGAAATGCGTGCCGCCGGCATCCAGCGCCTGCTCCAGCTCTCCCATCGTCAGGTAGCTGCCGGAGGAGTCGTCGAAGATGATCCCGCGCGAAGCGGCGGAGCGCGAGCGCCAGCCGGCGCCGTGGTTCCAGAGCACCAACACATAGCGCTCTGCCGGATAGCGCGAGACCGTCCAGGTGATGAAATCGGTCAGTGCCTCCGGGGTGCCCATATCCACCTCGCCCAGGTTCTGCAACACGGGCGAGGAGATCAACTGCAGGTTATCATCTTTGGTCACCAGGTAGCGCCGGGTATCCTGCCAGTCGCCATTCGTGGCATCGAAGCCGGGCCCGCGGTCAAACTGGACGACCATGTTGACGTTGGCGTCGGATCCCAACGTCTCCATCTGGTTCATGTTGAGGATGCCGTACTCCTCAAGGTCGCCATCCCCATCCATGTAGACCATCACCGTCCACTTGCGGCGCGGTCCGGCGGCGTCCGGCTCCAGGACGGTCTGCCCGTTGTTGACACCGGCGAGGGTGATGGAACCGGCCTTCACCTCCACGGAGAAGGTGGCGGTGGCGTAGCCCTCACTCGTCACGGTCGCGGTGTAGGTGCCGGGCTCCAGACCGAGGAATCGGAAGTAGCCGCCCTGGCCGCGGCGGTCTACCTCTGTCGTCACCTGGCGACCGCCGGGCTCCAGCGTCACCAGCGCCCCATTGAGCGGGACGGTGCCCTCGGGTGGGGTTGTCTGACGGCCGGGCGCCGCAAGGGCGGAAGGAGCTTTCGAGGCGTTTCGACCGAACACATACCCTTCGATAGCGCCCGTGGTCGCCATGTTGCTGGATCCGCCGCATCCGGCGAGCGCGAGTGCAACCAGGAGGAGCGCGGGAGCTACCAGGAGTCGTTGACCAAGCATGCCATTCCCTTCCATGCTATCGGAATGCAGACACACACTCTGTGAGACGGTCGGGTGACGCCGAAAGTTCTATCAGGCGCCACCCAAACGGCAAGAAGCATGCCGGATCAAGCGTCATCGAGGAGATGAAGCACGCGGCTGCGTAGGGCTTCGGGGGCGCGCAGAGCCTGGGCCCTCTCGCGGATATGGGTCGTGAGTGCTTTCTCGAAGCGGTAGTGATCCATGCACAACTCACACCACTGGAGGTGTTCTTCCACCTCCTCCATCTCCGCGGGAGAGAGCTCGCGGCTCAGGTAATCTCCCAGGGCGTGCATGATATCCACGCAGGTTTCGTAATCAGGACTGTGGTTCATCAGTTGGCCTCCTGGAGGTAACCCCACAGGTTGCGCTGTAGCATATGCCGCGCCCGGTTGAGCCGAGAGCGCACGGTGCCAATCGGGCAACCGAGGACGTCGGCGACCTCTCTATAGGAGAGGCCCTCCACATCCGCCAGCGTCACCACCATTCGGTAGTCGTAGGGCAGGCGGTCAATTGCAGCGAGGACCTGCTCGTGCTGCAATTTCCGCAGGACCACCGTCTCCGGGTTACCCATCTCCCCTTCATCGCTCTCCACCAGACGGTTGTAGAGGATGAAGTCCTCGCTCTCGTCGTAGCTGAGAGTCTCTGGCTCTCGCACGCGACGGCGATACTGGTTGATGAACGTGTTCGTCAGTATCTTAAAGAGCCAGGCGCGGAAGTTGGTTCCCTGTTGAAACTGATGGTAGAACTGGTAAGCGCGCAGGAGCGCGTCCTGGACCAAATCCTCGGCGTCTGCTTCATTGCGGGTCATCCGCATCGCGGAGCGGTAGAGCGCGTCGAGGTTGGGCAGGGCGAGTTGCTTGAACTCCTCCCTCTTGACGGCCTCAAGTTCGGGCATGCGCGGTATCCCTCCGTAGCGTCTGAAGGAGCAGCGGCGAGAGGCTCCTTGCCACCACACGCCCTATTGTAGGTGATGGCGGCCAGGCGTGTCAAGGCGTTGCACCCAGGGCCGCGTTTCCGCGGTTGCCCCGCGCCTGTGGGGCCGGCGTAGCGTCGCGGGGCGATAGACCCCCGCGCTGCGTGCGGGCAAAGCCCTACCGTGCTCGCTGGGTATGTCTACGTTTCGGGGCAACCATAGGGGCGGGGACTGGGGAGGCATCGCGCGGACGTAAAGATCAGCGCTGCGTGTGGGCGAGGCCCTGCGGGCTGGAGGGGCGGAGGCCCGAAGGCCCTTCGCTGGGAAGCAGCGCGGGTCTTAGGCAGGCGCATGGTTCACCCGCGTCTCTTCGCGCGCGCAAATTGACAGTATGCGCACGTACCCTTATAATACACGCGAAAGGAGCGACTTGATGGAGGAACTGCCGAAGGCCTACGAACCGGGCCAGGTGGAAGGGAAATGGTACCAGTACTGGACCGAACGGGGCTATTTCCACGCTGAGGTCGACCGCTCCCGGCCGCCCTACTGCATCACGATCCCGCCGCCCAACATCACTGGCTCGCTGCACATGGGCCATGCCCTTTGCTACACTTTGCAGGATATTTTGACGCGCTGGCGCCGCATGCAGGGCTACAACACCCTTTGTCTTCCTGGCACCGACCACGCGGGGATTGCCACGCAGAACGTCGTTGAGAAACAGCTTGCCCGCGAGGGACTCACCCGGCATGACCTGGGCCGCGAGCGATTCCTCGAGCGCGTCTGGCAGTGGCGAGAGGAATATGGCAACACCATCATCCGCCAGTTCCAGACGATGGGCTACTCCTTCGACTGGGACCGGCTCCGCTTCACCCTCGACGACCACTATGCCGACGCCGTGATCGAGCAGTTTGTGCGCCTCTTCCACGAGGGGCACATCTACCGGGGCGCTCGCGTGATCAACTGGTGTCCGCGTTGCCGCACCGCCATCTCCGATATTGAGGTGGAGCACGAGGAGAAGGCTGCCCATCTCTACCACATCGCCTATCCCTTCGAGGATGGCGAAGGCAGCATCACCGTCGCCACCACGCGCCCGGAGACGATGCTCGGCGATACCGGCGTGGCGGTCCATCCCGAGGATGACCGCTATCTTGGCGCGATCGGGCGCTCGCTTGTCCTCCCTCTCGTGGACCGCCGCATCCCCGTCGTCGCCGACGACCACGTGGATCCGGCGTTCGGCACCGGCGCCGTCAAGGTGACCCCCGCGCACGATCCGAACGACTTTGAAATCGGCCTGCGCCACCGGCTGCCGCAGGTCGTGGTGATCGGGCCCGATGGTGCGATGACCGAGGATGCCGGCCATTACCAGGGCATGGATCGCTTTGCCTGCCGCAAGCAGATCACCGAGGATCTGAAAGCGCAGGGCCTTCTCGTGCGTGTGGAGGACTACACGCACTCCGTGGGCCATTGTGCGCGCTGCGGCACAGTTCTCGAGCCGCTCCTCTCCGAGCAGTGGTTCATGCGCATGGGCGAATTGGCCCGCCCCGCCATTGACGCGGTGAAGGAGGGCCGGATCCGCTTCGTGCCGGATCGCTATGCCCGGGTGTACCTCGAATGGATGGAGGGCATCCGTGACTGGTGCATCTCCCGCCAGCTCTGGTGGGGCCATCGCATTCCTGTGTGGACCTGCCCGGAGGGGCACTATACGGTCACCAAGACGGCTCCCGAGGCGTGCGCCGAGTGCGGAAGCCGCGAGCTGACCCAGGATCCCGATGTGCTCGACACCTGGTTCTCATCCGCGCTGTGGCCGCATGCCACGCTCGGCTGGCCGCGTGAGACGGAGGAGCTGGACTATTTCTACCCGACAAGCGTGATGGTCACCGCGCGCGATATCCTCTATCTGTGGGTAGCGCGGATGATCATGACCGGCCTGAAGTTCGTGGGAGACATTCCCTTCCGTGATGTCTACATCTATCCGACGGTGCAGAACTGGGAAGGGAAGCGGATGAGCAAATCGCTCGGCACCGGTATCGATCCACTGGACCTGACCGCCCAGTATGGCACCGATGCCACGCGCTTCGCGCTCACCATGCAGGCCGGCAAGACCCAGGATATGCGTTTCGATGACGGCCGGCGCAAGCCGGGCGATCCGATTCGCGCTCCTCTGGCCGAGACCAGCCGCAACTTCGCCAACAAGATCTGGAACGCGGCGCGCTTCGTCCTCATGAACCTTGGAGAGGACGCGGGGCAGGGGATGCCGTCCGTGTCCATCCCGGGCGAGGAGCTGGCCGACCGCTGGATCCTGTCGCGGCTGCACCGCACCATCGAGGAGGTGAACCGCGCTTTCGAGGAGTACAGCTTCGACGAGGCCGCGCGGGCGATCTACTCCTTCCTGTGGAGCGAGTATTGCGACTGGTACGTGGAGCTGGCCAAGCCGCGGTTGCGCGCGGGCGATGCCACGGTGCGCGCCGTGCTGGTGTATGTCCTGGATCAGTCACTGCGCCTGCTCCACCCGATGATGCCTTTCGTCACCGAGGAGATCTGGCAGAAGCTTCCGGGCACGGACGAGAGCATCATGATCGCGCCGTTCCCCACGGCGGATGCCGCGCAGGTGGATGAGGACGCCGAGCGGCGCATGGAGCGGGTGATGGCGATCATCACGGCGTTGCGCAACGCGCGCGCCGAGATGAACGTGCCGTCGTCCAAGGCGATCCCGACGGCGATCCTGGGCGCGACGCCCGAGGACCGGGGAGAGCTGGAGCCCGTGGCCGGCTACATTCGCTCCCTCGCCCGGGTGGAGAGCCTGCAGTTCGAGAGCCCCGAGGCGATGCACCAGCACAAGCAGGCGCTCTCGGCGAGTGCCGATGGCGTGCAGCTCCTCGTGCCTCTGGCCGGCCTGGTGGATCTCGACGTGGAGGTGCGCCGGCTCAACTCGGAGCTGGAGACGCTCGAGACCGAGCTGAAGCGGGTGAACGGCAAGCTGGCTAACGAGCAGTATGTGACCAAGGCGCCCGCTGCGGTCGTCGAGCGGGACCGCCAGCGCCAGGCGGAGCTGCTGGAGCGCCACCGTGCCCTGCGCCAACGCCTGGATCTGCTGAAGGGGTAGCCCCGGCCTCCCCTGCATTGCTCTTGATGCGAAGGCACAAAGACGCGGAGTGACGCGTTCGTGTCTTTGTGCCTTTTGCATCGCTCAACAGAACCCCACGCGCCGTCTGGAGGGCCGCATGAACCTATCCGAGGCAGTCTCCTACCTCTCCTCTCTCTCCCGATTCGGCATGGTGCTGGGCCTGGAGCGCATCGAGGCGCTCTGCGAGCGTTTTGGGCACCCCGAGGCGAGCCTTCGCGCCTTGCATATCGCCGGCACGAAGGGCAAGGGCTCGGTGACCATGATGCTCTCCCACGCCCTGCATGCCGCAGGCAAGCGAGTGGGCACCTTCATCAAGCCCCACCTCTACGATGTGCGCGAGCGGGTCATGGTCGATCTGCAGCCGATCGCCGGCGAGGAGTTCGCCGCGCTCATGTCGGAGATCAAGCCCGCGGTCGAGGAGGTATCCGCCAGAGGCTTTGGCACGCCGACCGAGTTCGAGGTGAAGACCCTCCTGATGTTCCTGCACTTTGCCCGCGTGCCGGTCGATTATGCCGTGGTCGAGGTCGGTTTAGGCGGCACCTACGATTCGACCAACGTGCTGGATCCGCGGATCTCGGTGATCACCAACATCAGCCTCGACCACGTAGAACGCCTGGGGCGCACCATCCCGGAGATCGCGGAGCAGAAGGCGGGGATCATCAAGCCGGGCCGGCCCGTCGTCACCGCCGCGCGCGACCCGGAGGCGTTGGCGGTGATCGAGCGCGTGGCCGCAGAGCGGGATGCACCGCTCTGGCGCATCGGGCGTGAGTTTGAGGCGCAGCGTCATGGCTATGGCGAAGGCTGGCAGCGCTTCTCGGTGCGCACCCCTCGTCGCGAGCACGCCGATCTGACGCTCCCCCTGGCGGGCGCGTTCCAGGTGGAGAACGCCGCGACGGCCGTGGCTGCTCTCGACCTCCTCGGAACCGTGGAGGAGGAGATCCCCGCGGAGGCGATCCGGCGCGGCCTGGCCGAGGTGCGCATCGCCGGGCGCCTGGAGGTGCTCCGGCGCGACCCGCTCTTCCTCATCGATGGCGCCCACAACGCGGCCTCGTCCACTGCGCTCGCAGCGGCCCTCCGCGAGCTCTATCCCGAGCGACGGCGCATTCTCATCCTGGGCGTCTCCGCCGACCACTCCGCCGCCGACGTCGTGGGAACGCTCGCCCCGGACTCCGCCGTGGTGATCGCCACGCAGGCCGATAACCCGCGCGCTCTTCCGGCGGAGGCCGTGGCCGCCGAGGCCCGCCGGCATGTGGCCGATGTGCGAATTGCGGTGCCCGTTGCCGATGCCGTCCGCCTGGCGCTGGAGCTGGCCGGTCCGAAAGACCTGATCTGCGCCACCGGCTCCTTCTTCGTCATCGGCGAGATTGACCGCCAGATGGTCGCCTGCGCCTGAGCCCGCGCTCACACGGCGTCACGCCTCGCGCTCACCCACTCCCGGATGCGGGCATCGAGCGCGTGGATGTCGACCGGCTTCACGAAGTGGCAGACAAACCCGGACTCCTGTCCGCGGCGCACATCCTCCTCGCTTCCGAGGCCGGTCACCGCGAAGGCCGGCACCTCGGCCATGTGCGGCAACTCTCGTGCCCGGCGAAGGAACTCGAAGCCATCCATGCCGGGGAGCCCGATGTCGCACAGGATAATGTCGGGGCGGCGCCGGGGAGGCGTGCCCGCATCTGGCACGGCAGCCGGCCGCGAGGGGAAGCACGCCGTCTGCTCATGCAACAGCTTCAGCGCGTCCTCACCGCTGCCGGCCGTCTGTACCTCGTAGCCGGCCAGGGAGAGGGTGTCGGCCACGAGGGCTCGTGTGTCGGGGTTGTCCTCCACCAACAGGACGCCGATGGAGCGGGGGAGCACAACGGGGGTTCCGCTCTCAGGCGCGCGTACGCCAGGCGAGGGCACGAGCGGCAGTTCCACTACGAACCGGCTCCCCTTGCCGGGGCCATCGCTCTCGGCGTAAACGCGGCCGCCGTGGCGCTCGACGATCTCCTTCACCAGGGCAAGGCCCAGTCCAAGGCCCGGCTTGCGTTGGGCTCCCACCTCTCCCTGGCAGAACACCTCGAAGAGGCGGTCGATCTGGTCGCGATCGATGCCGATGCCCGTGTCCTCCACGATCACCTGGGCCCTACTCCCGGCCTGCGCGAGGCGCACCCGGACTTGCCCCCCGGATGGAGTGAACTTGATCGCGTTGGAGAGGAGGTTCATCACCACCTGCTGCAAGCGGTCGAAATCACCATGGACCCACAGATCGGAGATCAGGGTAGAGGTGAGGCTCAGGCCCGCCTCGGAGGCTTCGCCGGCGGAGGCCTGCACCGCCGCCGTGACCATCCGGGTGAGCTCGACTGGGGCGTGCTGAAACTGCAGCTTCTCTCGCTGGATGCGCGACAGATCCAGCAGATCGTTCACCAGGCGCGCCTGGAGTTTGGTGTTGCGCTCGATGATCTCGAGGGTGCGGGCCGCGCGTGGGTCGCTCGTGCCCAGGCGCTGCAACAGGCCTACGCCGGCCTGGATGGCGTTGAGCGGGTTGCGCAGTTCGTGCGAGACAAGGGCGATGAACTGATCCTTGGCGCGGTCGGCCTCCTCGGCGGCGGCACGGGCTTTGCGCTCGCCGGCGTACAGCTGTGCGTTATCGATGGCCAGAGCCGCGCGCCGGCCCAGCTCCTGCGCGATTGGGAGGTCATCCTTGTGACAGCGCCGGCCCGATGTCGTCATCATCAGGCTGAACGCCCCGAGCACGCGGCCGCGCGCGACCAGCGGCACGGCAAGGAAGGAGCGAAGGGGCAGCTCTTGCAGGATCGCGAGGCTGCGCTCATCCGGGTCGGCTGGCGCCAACGCGGCGGCGTCCGCCTCCGAGACAAAGATCGGCTTTCCCGTGGCGATTACCTCGGAGATGCTCGCCGGATAGGGCGCATCAGAGGCCTGGGTACACAGCTCGTCGATGAGCGCCTGCTGGGTCGGATCGGCGGCGCGTGCCGTCACGCGACGGACGCGCGCTCCTTCCTCGACGATATCGATGGCACAGACATCGGCGAGGGTTGGCAGCGCCAGTCCGGCCACGCGCTGCAGCGTCTCTTCATAGTCCAGCGAGGACGCCAGGATGCTGCTAGCTTCCGAGAGGATGCGAGTGCGCTCCTCGATCCGTTTGCGCTCGGTAATGTCGCGCGCGACGTGTACCGAGCCGATCATGCGGCCGTGCTCGTCGTGCAGCGGCGTGGTGCTCACCAAGAAATGGCCGCCGAGGTGCTCTTCGTGCACCTCGGCCACGTGCTGCTTCCCGTCCTTCAGCGTCAGCGCATGAGGGCAAGCCCCTGGTGGCCGCTTGGCGCCATGCACGCACTGGTAGCAGGGCATGCCGATAGTCATCCCGGGAGTGATCCCCAGGCGCTCTGACATCGCCCGGTTGGTCCGCACGATCTGGAAGTTCACATCGAGGATCGCGATCAGGTCCGGGACGCTATCGAAGGTGCGCTCCCACTCCTCATTGGCGCGTTTCAGCGCCTGTTCAGAGTGCTTGCGCTCGGAGACGTCGTTGATGGTGATCACCGCGATGAGCGGCCGGCCGTCCTCCCCATAGGCGAGGCCCCCCCCGTAGCTGAAGAAGCGCTCCCAGTTGCTGTCGAGGCGTCGGATGCGCAGATCCCAGCCACGCAGGCGCTCGCCACGCAAAACGCGGGAGAGCGGCCACTGCTCCGGGGTCAACACGGTGCCGTCCAGGGTGGAAAGCTCATAGTAGCCTTCGAGCTCCTCCAGGCTGCGCGGGCCAGTAGGGTCTTGGGTAATCTGGTGCATCGCGAGCGCCGCACGGTTCCAGCCAACCAGGTTGCCTTCTAGATCGGCGATCACGATGCCCTCGTTGAGGCTATCTACGATGGCTTGGAGCCGGGCCTCGCCTTCGCGCAGGGCTTCGTTGGCCACCACCAATCCATGCGCCGTCTCTCTCAGGCATGCCTGGGTCGTGCGCGCACGGTCCACCCAGAAGCTGATCAAGACGCCGGTGGAGAGAAAGAGGCCATAGCCCACCGCCTGGCTGAGACTTCTGACCCCCAAAGCCTGCAGCGGCTCCAAGAGGAGGTAGTCGACCGCGAGCGCGGACAAGGCGGTTGCGACGAGTCCGGGGAGGAGGCCGCCTACCCAGGCGACCAGTATGATTCCCGGGATGAAGAGGATCCAGGGGATATCGGTTCGCAGGACAGGCCAGCCGATCACCCGGATGGAGGCCGCTACGGCGATCGTGAGAATGGCGATGCCGTAGTGCATCCAGGCGGGCTGCTGCCCTGGGGCCTTCCTGACGTTGTTCATCGTGACCTCAGCAAGCATGGGCTCCTTTTCCATGGAGGACGTTCTACGGACGCTCTATTGGCGGCAAGAGAGAAGAGCGCCTACAGATCAGTATTCCCGTTTCGAGAGCATCTCATTCGGCAAAAACCAAGAATCCGAGCGAACGCATGGGTCGCTCGCAGAAATACCATCGGGCGGCGCATCAGCAGCCTCCCGGGACCCCTCATCAACCAATGTATACGACATATTCGGCATCCAGGTTGCGGTGGGGCGGCGCACTGCCTTGGGTGGGCAGCTTCGGGGACAACGCGGCGGCCTGTGAAGGCATCCGTGCCATGCACAGCAGTTGCCAGGGATGTGGAGAGAAGCGAACGCGCCCTGGCGGAACCGGAAGTGCTCTTCCCCAGTGGGTTGATGCTGGAGAGGGTAGTCGTCCGGCTGGGGATCGAATCCGGATCCACCGGATACCGGATGGAAGGGCGTGGAACGAACCTGGGAGCCCTGGAGCATCCACGGGATGGTAGAACGAAAAGGAGCAGGGAGCGAGCCCGGGTGTCCTGGAATATCCATCGGATAGTGGATGGAAAGATGGGTGTAGGCGTAGAGCGAGCCCTGGCATACTGGAGTATCCATCGGATAGTGGGTGAAAAAGGGGCGTGGAACGAACCTGGGTTCTCTGGGGTATCCGAACGGATACTGCACAAGAGATGGTAGCCGGAGGGGGATCGAACCCGCATCTCCCCCGTATCCATCGGATACGGTACATAAAAAATGGTAGCCCGGACGGGGATCGAACCCGCAAGCTCCGCCTTGAGAGGGCGGTGTCCTAACCAATTAGACGACCGGGCCACCAGCTCTAGCGCGGGGATGGAGAAACTGCCCTCCCGCAATTTCACCTAGATTATAGCATGGGGAGCGCCACCTGTCAACCCCGAATTTGCGCTTGATTCTGAGGTCTGATCGTGACCTCGGGCGCGCAGGCGTGAGTAACTTTGCCAAACGGCGCAGGATCGTGCTATAATAGGCACACCGACCTGTTGTGCCCCGTCGCCGTAGTTTGGCTACCCTCTTGTGATTGCCGGAGGGCGTGGCGCGCGGGGCTGGTGGATAGAGAGACGACTGGGTATGTCTGGCGTGCCTGCCCGCTGGCGGCAGGTGAGCGCGAGGCATGGAGTGCGCGATTCCCCGTGCGCGTAGCGCGGTGCCGGTGCCGCTCCGCAGCGTGTTCGGCGCCGCCATCGCACCGATGGAGAAGCTGATGAGTCCAGGCGTAACTTTCCGCTGTACGTGCGAGCACTGTGGGGCAATCTTCTTCGGGCCGGACCGAAAGGCAACCGCCTGCATCAAATGCGCGAAGCGCCACAAGATTCGCACGGAGCTGCCTCGGCAGACGGCCGATCTTGAGGATGACCCCTTCGCCGCGGCGTTGATCGCCGCGGACCCTCGCCCCTCGCGCGGTTCTCACCGGCGCTCCGCAGCCGCGCCACGCGGCTCCAGTGACGCCGTCGTGGCCTCGCGTTCCGCGCCGCCTCCTGGCCGCGCGGGCGCCGCCCAGGCCGATGCCAGCCCATCGCGAGCCCCACGGGCAACAGAGTTGACCGAGGAGCGGCGTGCCCAGATCCTCAGCGCCTATCAAGAGTATGAGGGCCGCGATGAGACTCCCCTGCGCCGCATCCACGCAGAGATTGCCGAGAAGACGAATCTCGCCCGGGCACTCGTCGCGCGGGTGATTGCCGAAGTGCGCACCCCGCCCACCGTGCTCACCGAGGAGCAGCGCGAGTCCATCATCGCCCGATACCGCGAGTACGTGCGTGCCATGGCGCGACCCCCCTCGGGTCGCCGCGCCACGATTGCCCGGGAGATGGGGCTCAGCCGCCAGCAGGTGGTTACCGTGGTGCGAGAGTGGGGCGCCAGCCAGCCGATGGTCACCGATTTGAGCCGGGAAGAGCTCTTCCGGATCGAATGCGCCTACTGCTCTGCGCTGGAAGCGGGAGAGCCGTATGATGGCCTAGCCCGCCGCATTGCGTCCAGCCTTGGGTTCACCGACTGGCAGGTGGAGCGCTGGATCGACATGCTCCATGACGGCGACTTCAGCGAGGTCGAGGAGCCCACCGACGAGCAGAAGGAGATGGTGATCGCCGCCTATCAGGAGTATCTGCAGGGCGATGGGCCGCCACCGAAATCGCTCCACGTGGTGCTGGGGGAGCGGTTTGGGCTCGCCCCGCGCCAGATCCACAAGACGCTGGTAGAGTACCGATTGGGCCGCCGTCAGAAGGCGTTTGGCTTCTAAGCAGCGGCCCCATAGGAGGTGTTCCGCAGAGGAAAGCCCGACCCTGAGATCGGGCTTCATCGTTTCTGGCGGGTGATCGTCCGGGCCAGAGGGAGTGCGCCGCGCCGGCGGCGTGGGCAACGCGGCGTTTCGATGGGGTGCTACGGAGCGGCTGCCATGCCAGCGCGGATGCGTTCCGCCGCCTCGCGCAGGCGGCCAATCACCTCCAGGCCGCAGGTGCGCTCGCCGAGTGGGGCGCCGGTGTCTGGGGAGCCGTGGAAATCCGAGCCTGCCGTCGCGATGAGCCCCAGTTCCCGCGCGATGCGGTAGTAGCGGAGCACCTCTTCGGGGCGGTGACTGGTGTGATCCGCCTCGATTCCCACCAGGCCGAGGCGCATCCAGTCGCGGAGGCACTCGTCACGCCCGGCCGATGCCGGATGTGCCAGCACCGGCGCGCCCCCTCCCTCGCGGATCGCCATGATCGCCTCCTCCGGGGTGAAGCGTGGCCGTGGCACGTGCGCCGGCCGGCCCTGGGAGAGGTAACGATCAAAGGCATCGCTGACGTCTTCCGCGAAGCCGGCCTCCACGATGGCGCGCGCGATGTGCGGCCGGCCAACGGCGCCTACGCCGTCGGCAATGGCGAGAACGCGCTCGAGCTCCACGGGCACGCCTACCCCGCGAAGCTTCGTCACGATCTGCTCCGCCCGGCGCAGCCGCCCCTCCCGTAGGCCCTTCAATGCCTCGCGCAGCGCGCCCGAATCGATGTCGATGAAGTAGCCGAGCATGTGTACCTCGGAGCCCGGCACGTCGGTGTTCACCTCGACACCTGGAACGACGGTCACGCCCAGGCGCTGGCCGGCCTCCAACGCCTCGGCCACTCCGTCGATGGCGTCATGGTCGGTGATCCCTACGGCGGCCAGACCGATGTCGCGGG
>DUUU01000640.1 GCA_012841485.1 Armatimonadota bacterium | reverse complement strand
TGATGTAGCTCGCTCCCAGGGTAAGGCGGCGGCTGATACCGGTGGTCATCTCCATGCGTGCTTGCTTGCCTGGGGTCACCTTGCCATCTTTTGCCTCGGCATTGCGCAGGTAGGATGCCGTCAGCTTGAGAGGGCGGGCGCCGGCTCCATTATAGCCAATGTTCCACCCCTTCGTCTCCTTCTCGGTTCCGGCGGCCGCGGAGCGGTGGCGGTAGTGGCAGGACCAGGTGAGACGGCGCTCCTTCACCTGGTCCGTCAGGGTGAATCCCTGAATGACCACGGTGGGCGCGCCGGCCGCCTGGCGGTTGGCAAAATCGGCCGTCAGGCGGAGCCGGCCGACCGGTGTCTCCAGGCGGCTTGCATATTCTCGCGAGCGCATCGCGTCGGCCGCCGTCAGTTGAGCGTAGGAGAAGCTGAGCTTGCCGGCTTTGCCCAACGCCTGCGTCAGAGTACACCGGGCGTCGCTGCCGTGCTGGGCCGGGGCAACGGTGGTGCTATCGGCGGGCGCGGCCTGAGTTCGCGTTGTCTCCCGGCTGCCGGTGAGCTGCAGGCCTTTGCGGAGAGTGCTGGTGAGCGAGAGCTTCTGCACCTCCATTTCGCCTTCCGCGTTCTGGTGGTCTCGGAAGTTCCAGGTGACCCCCATCTCTCCAAACTGCCGCGATAGCAGGACGCGGTCCTCGTATTCGGCGTTTCTATCCGTTCCGTACCGCTCCACGCGGTGGCCTTCCATGCGGAAGAGAGATGCTACGTCCAGCTTCCCCTGCAGCCGGTTCGTTTGCAGCACCTTGCGCTCTCCCTCGGCGTCATGATCCGTCTGCTGCGTATGCTCGGCCTGGAGGAAGCTCTCCTTCTGGAAGTTGTGGCGCAGACGGTAGCGCTCCAGGCGGTGGCGGAGGGTCTCTCCCGATGTCTGCGCGGTGTCGGATTGCAGGCGGTGGATCTGGGCCGAGGTCCGCCCCAGGTTCAGATCCATGGTGTTGCTGAACACCTGGCGCTGCCACGTCTCAGTGGCATCCGCGTCCATGGCGCGCGTCTGGCTATAGTGGTTGCGCAATCCAAACCAGGTGGAGCCCACGTAGTCCAGGTCATAGGCGCGCTCGCGCTGGCCGCACAGCTGTTCCAGCCCGGCAAACCTCTTATCGAGCGTCGCCAGGCCCAGGGCGCCCGCGAACCCGGCATCGATGGATCGGAAGCGGGCGCGCGCCACGAGCGTGGGCGACGCGAACTCGTAGCGCTCATCCTGGAAGCGACCGCCCGGATCGGACGCGGTGTCGGAGGTGAAGGCGAGGCGCGTTTTGCCACCCAGGGCCAGCGCGGCCGTTTGCTCTCTTAGCGCCATCTGCCCCAGCTTCGCCAGTGCCTGGTCGCCGGCCTCAAGCGCCCCGAGGGTGGTGAATCCAGAGACGCTCCGTTTGCGCTCCGTCGCCTGGAGTGCTCCCAGGTGGAGCGCCAGACGGCGCGCGTCCACGGCTCCGCCGGCGTCCCGATGGGTGTCGGTGCTCCCTTCGATGCCAAACTGCTTGCCTGGGGTGAGCGCCCACTGGAGCGCGCTGCGCTTCACGCCCTTCTGTGCCGCCATCTTCTGCACCTCGGCGTCGCCGAAGCGGTTGAAGCCGGCGAACTGCGCGCCCACATCCTGATGCAGCGATTTGATCTGGAGCACGTTGCTCGCGATGCCCACTTCCTGGCGGTGGACGCGGCCCGCGCCATCATCGAGGGCATCGAAGCCGCCGGTGAGCTTCCAGCCCTTGGAGAGGCCGGCGGTCATCCCCAGTGCGGTGCGGCGGGTGCCGCTCTGCTGTGCCAGTTCCTGGAGGAGCTTCGCTGTCTCGCCCGAGCCCGTGGCACCCAGGAAGCGCTGGGGGAGCGCGAAGGTGCGGTCGATCTCCTGGAAGCGCCCGGTGAGCTGGATGCTCCCCGCCTCGAGGCCGACAGATTGCCGGATGGCACGGCCTTCCTGCAGGCGCGAGGCATCCACGCCCTCTCGGGCGGTGCTGCGGCCCAGATCGCCCACCAGGGTGGCGGCCGCGCCCCCGTCTAGGCTGGGGCGTGAGAAGTAGAGCTGCGATTCGCTCTTCACCGCCCCGAAGTTCGTCGAGAAGCCCAGACCCTGAACCCCGACCCGAATCGGATCGCGCGACTTCTGGTCCGCCCCTGCGAGCCCATAGGCGAGGTTGAGCCGCGACGAGCTGCCAAGCTGCAGGGAGAGTGGGAGCAGGCCCGCGGGCGTTGCCTGGCTTCGGACCGCCGCCATCGGCTGCCACTCGCCGAAGGAGCGCGACACCCCGGCATCCCGGCGCTGCCGCTGCCACTCCAGCAGCCACGTGCTCTGTGCCAGTTGGCTGGCCAGGCTGCCGGCGCGTGCCGGCGCGGCGACTGCCGTCACGGGGCTTGCCAGGAGGCTGAACAGGATGAGGAGAGCGACGGCAAGATGAGCAACGAGGGGATGGAGGCCACGAGAGTGCCTGGTAGGAGGCGTAATCGAGGGCTCCGGTCGATTCGGCCGTTTTTTGGCGAGGGACAGTCGGAGCCATGCGTCTTCTGCCCATGCTCCGATGCGTGGAGCGGAGGGCGAGGCGCTTCTCCACCGTTCCTTTACCGGCCGGTTCGTCCGGTCTCCCCGCTCACTGGGCATGCCTGTTGATCGAACAGCCACAAAAAAAGGCGCACCCAGGAGGTTCCGTACGCGCTTCATGTGCATGTGGCCCGCTTGGGCGGGCCACGTCTGTTTAGATGCTTCCCGCGCCGGTTTGTTTCCGAGATCAGCGCGCGTACTGTGTGTTTAGAGTCTACACAGAGGGGGAACTGAACCAGGGATGTGTTTGTGACGCGCGGGTGAGGGCAGGGCAGGAGAGCGAGGGCCCGAGGAGGTATTCTCTGCGTAGAGGTTTTCTCCCGCGCGGCAGGGCGTCGTGACGAACCCGGGCGGGTCGCGTGGGGGGAAGCATGGCGGTACGAGCGAGGCGGATAGGCACCATTCTGGAAGTGGAGTGCGAAGGCGACTGCGATCTGGATGCCGCGCCGGCGATGGAGAGTGCCATCTCTCGCGCGGCCCGGCTGGGCGTGCGCCTGCTCCTGATCGATCTCTCGCGCACGCGCACTCTCGATAGCTCTGGGGTTCGGATGCTCCTCAGAGCGCGCGGGGAAGCGGAATCGCTTGCCGGGAGAGTGGTGGTGGTCGGGCTCCAGCCGGAGACGCGCCGGGTGCTGGATCTGCTCGGCTTGGGGCGCGTCATGCGCTGTGTCGCCACGCGCGACGAGGCGATCGCGTACCTGATGAGCGCGGCCTCCCCCCGTCCGTGACCGCGCTCGCTGCGAGGAGAGACGCGATGACGAATGCTGAAGAGCGGGCGGCCGAAGCCGTATCGGCGCGCATGGGCTGGGGATGGCGTGGACTTACCCTCGCGTGGGCTGGCCTAGCCGTAGCCGTGGCGCTTCGCCTGCGCCGCGAGAGCCTGGAGCCGGCGGTGATCCTCCGCGATGAGGACGCCCACCGCCGTGCCTGCCTGGGCTTCCCGCTTCCCGTGATGCTCGGAGGCTCGCAGGTGGAGGACTGTCGCGATCCAGACACCGGGACGCGTGCTCTCTCTTACCGGCTGCCTGCCACCCGGAGCCAGGAAGAGGTTTACGCTTATTACGACGACTACTTCCGAAGAAGCGGATTTGTGCCGTCTGACGGCGATCCGGGCGCGTCGCCGGGTGGGGCGCAGCGAGCCTACCACGACGCCGGCCGCCTGCGCGCTATCACGGTCAGCGTGCGGAGCGAGCCCCCGGAGAGCGATCACCACACGGTGATCCTCACGGTGCAACCCATTCCGCAGGATGCCTAGTCAGTCGCCCCGCCCGGTTAGCCGTGGAGCGTAGTCACCTCGTCGCGAAGAGCTGATCGAGCGTCTCGCAAAGCTGGCGTCCGACGGCCGCGGAGACGGGAGGCAGCGGGCGCCGTGGCTCGCCTAGCTCGAGCCCGCGCGCGCTCATCATCGCCTTCAACGCGCCAATCGTGGGGTGGGCGACGATGGCGCGCACGGCGCGTGTGATACGGAACTGCAGCTCTTGCGCCCGCCGCAAGTCGCCCGCCTGGAAGGCGCGGAAGAGGCTGACGTATGCCTCCGGCATCACGTTGTAGGTGGAGCCGATGCCGCCATGAGCGCCCATGGCGAGACCGCAGAGGAAGATCTCATCCGAGCCGTTGAAGACGATCCAGCGTCCGGCGCCGTCTTCGATCAGGTTGCGCATCAAAAAGAAGTCGTTGTCTGTAAACTTCAGACCCGCCACGCCGGGGATCTCCGCCAGCCGAGCCATCAGCTCCGGGGCCATCCGTTGCCCGGTGAGCGATGGGATGTGGTAGGCGATGAGCGGGAGGCCCGCGGAGGCCACACGTGCGTAGTGCTCGATCACGGCCTCGTCGCCGACCTTGAAGAAGAGCGGCGGCAGCGTGCTCACGGCGTTTGCGCCGGCCTCGGCGGCATGGCGCGCCAGGGCGACGGCATCGTCGGTCGCGTTGGCGCCGACGTGGACGATCACCTTTGCCTTGCCGTTTGCGGCACGCACTGCCGCCGTGGTGAGCCGCCGGCGCTCTTGGGGGGACATCAGAAGCCCCTCGCCCGTCGAGCCGCCGACGTAGAAGCCGTCTACCCCCGCGTCGAGGAGGTGGTGGACGAGCGCCTCCACCATCGGTTCGTTCAACTGTCCCTGCCGGTCGAATGGCGTCAACAGCGCCGGGAACACGCCTCCGAGATCCGTCACGGCAATCCCCTCTCACCCCGTGTTCATGGGGGCCAGCAGTCGGTCGGTATGGGAACAGACCCCTGCTATTCTACCGTGTTCGGGCGTGCGATGCAAGCGGAGGGCAGAAAATCCTGGGGTTCCGAGACACGGAATCCGAAGCCTCGAAGCCGGCGCGCGGAGACAAATCTCCGCGCGTGTGGCGGACCTCTCCATCACGAGAACGCAGACAACCGCCCGGATCTTCCTCATCTCGGAATCGCAATAGAGAATTCGAAACTAAGTAGGGCGGTCATGCGTCTCATAAACAGTACGGGTGGTCAGCCGCTCCTTTGGATGGCGCCTGCAGGGTGCGCGCCTCCTTCCCTTTCTCCGAGCCGCCCATGTTCTCTCTCAGCCGTGCCGTTCTACGAAGGGGTGTAACGGCGTTGCGTATCAGAAGCGTCGCGTGCTTCGCCGGGGTGTGATGCTCCTGCGTAGGTAGATGCGGCGGACGTCCGGTGTTGCCCCGCCGGGTGACACGCCATGATGCCAGCAGAAGGAGGAGTCCAGGTGCAGTACGAAGGGTCTGATGATTTTCTGGTGCAGGGCCTGCGTGAAGGCGATGATCTCGCGGCGCAACAGCTCATCAACACCTACTCCGCGCCCCTGTACCGTTACCTTCGGCGTCGGTGCTCCTGCGATGAGGACGCCTCCGATGTGCTCTCGATGGTGTTCCAAAAGGTCGTCGCATCGATCCACACCTACGACCCCGCACGCGGATCCTTCAAGAACTGGCTTTACGAAGTTGCGCAGAGCTGCCGGGCGGACTTCTACCGGCGCTGGGGCGGGGTGATCGCCGGCAAGCTGCCCCCGGATGACCTGCTCCGGTCGGAGTGGGGGCCCACCGTGTACTATGACCGTTCCCCCGAGACATGGGCTTGGCAGTATGCGTCGAATCAAGACGAGGGCGAGGGCCCGGAGGAGTCGAAGATCATCGCAGCAGTGCAGGAGGTGCTCACGAGCATGCCGAGGCGCTACGCGGAGGTACTGCAGCTGGAGCAAACGGATCTGACCCGCGAGGAGATCGCGATTCTGATGGGAATTACCCGCGACCACCTACGCGTTCTGCTCAGCCGCGCGATCGCTTGCTTCAAGCGACTTGCGCAGCAGAACCTGGTTCTCGCCGAGTGGCTAGACCGGGCGGAGCCCCTCCCGCAGGAGGAAGCGCCGCGACGCCGGGGGCGCCGCAAGGCGTTCGCCGAACTATAGGAGACCGAGACGGTGGAACGTGACGTGGAAGCCGGCAGTAGCCCAGGTTGCCGCTGCAGACTCCTCCCACGCGGGGGATGCGCGGCGCGCGGACGTGGGCCCGTGTCGGCTCGAGTAGAGTACCGGGGCATCTCGAAGGTGAGAGAGGAGGCCGCGCTATGACCAGGGCCGCTGGCAGAGTCAGGAAGTCTAGAGACGATGCAAACGGTTCAACGATGAATCAGGGCCGTCGTTCCCGCCCCGGAACAGAACGGTTGATCCCCGTGAAGGACCGGTGGATATCGAGGCTCATCGAGCTGGCATCGGACTCTCCCTATGAAGTGGCGCACGACCTTTTCGCGGGTCAACCTGGCCCCCCGCTCCCCAACGGGGTTGAGGAGCGGGTGCAACAGGCGGTGCGATGGGGGTTGCAGGAACGCGAACTGGAGAAGTATGAGACGGAGCTCTCGCGTCGGACGACGCTGGGCGAGTTCCTCTCGTGGGCACGCACTCGGAAGGGGTGCACCGAGGAAGAGCTGGGGCAACGCGCCGGCATCGGCGCGGAGTGCATCCGCGCCCTTGAGAAAGACCAGATCTGCCCCCTCGACGTCGCGCCAGAGCACGTCGCGCGGGTCGCGGCGGTTCTCGATGTCTCTGTCTTCACCCTGCTGGAGCGGTTACAGGCCGCGCGCCTCGACAGCGAGAGCAGGAAAGATCGGGGCGGGCGGGCACGGCCCCCCAGCGCGGATCCGAGCGTTGTCTGGTCCAGTGGTGCCCGGCGCGCTCGCCAGGTGATGGAGTTCCTCTGCCTGCGACGTAAGGAGCCGCAGTATGTAACCCAAGCCGATCTGGACCACTACTGTGGTGCCGTCTATCGTGCCTGGAAAGAACAGCGCGAGGATCCTGCGGAGTAGCGAGCGTGCGCGCGTCAGAGCAGCCCACGGCGGGCACTGCCTCTTTCAGGCATGGCTCTGGTTCGCCGTGCTGCTCTACGCCTGCTCAAGGGTGATCCGATAGGAGGGTGAGCGCCCTCGCGGAACAGTGTGGAGGAGCGGCGCGCGGGCAAGGGAGAGGTGTGCGGCGATGGCGCATCCATGCGAGGGGGGCGAGCCGGCGTCCGAACCGGCAGGCCAGCCGATGGCCGTCCTGCGGGACCGCTTTCAAGCGGGAGACCTGGTGCTCTTCCTCGGCGCGGGCGTATCGCTTTCGGCCGGGCTTCCCGGTTGGGAATCGCTGCTGCACCGGCTCACCGTGGAGATGTGGGCTCAACGGCTCGGCGCCGGTGCCGGGGGGGAGGACGCAGAGGAGTTCGCGCGCCTCTTCCGGCATGCGTTCGGCGGCTTCCCGATCATCTCCGGGCGCTACATCCGCAAGGCACTCGGCCATGCGTTCCAAGAGCGGGTGCGGGCCATCCTCTACTCGCATCCGGAGGCCACCTCCAGCCTGCTGAAGGCCGTCACGCGCCTCTGCGTGTCGCCGGAGGATGGCGCCGGCATCCGCGCCGTCGTCTGCTACAACTACGATGACCTTCTGGAAATCCACCTGGCCCAGCGGCGCGTGCGCTTTTGCAGCGTGAGCACCGAGGGGCAATCGCCGCCACCGCAGGTTCTCCCGATCTACCATGTGCATGGCTTCCTGCCTCGCGATGGGAGCCTCGATCACCAGAGCGAGATCGTCTTCGCCGAGGATGCCTACCACACGCAGTTCCTTGACCCCTACGCCTGGTCAAACATCACCCAGCTCAACCTCCTGCGCGAGCGCACCGGCCTCTTTGTCGGCTTCTCGATGACCGACCCCAACCTGCGCCGCCTCCTCGACGTTGCCAACCGCTATCGCCACGGGCGGCCCCATTACGTCATCATGCGCACCCCCTCGCGCGAGCAGATCGCTTCTGGCGATACGAGCCAGGTGAGCGATGAGCGCCTTGAGGACTTCACCCGTGCCTACCGCAGCGTCCAGGAAGACGCGTTGGCAGAGCTGGGCCTGCAGGTGGTGTGGGTGGATCGCTTCGACGAAATCCCCTGCCTGCTCGACCGCGTCCGCCAGAGCGCGCCGGACGGTACGCCGTAGCGCGGTACGGCCGCGAAGCAGGAGAGTGGCTTGTCTGGACGGCCTTCCGGGATAGGGGTGGTTCAGTTCGCGTCGAGGAGTCGCCCCTCTCTCGCCGCCGGCGCAACCCCTCGCTCCCTGAACGGCGGAGCTGTCTTGCACGACGATCACGTGGCGGGCGTCGCGATTGCATGTCTGGCTGCCCCTGTGCTATCATACGGGGGGGCAGAGAGGCTCTTGTCTTTCTATGTCCCCGCGACGGTAACCTGATTTGGCCGGCGCGCGCACCCGGAAGCTAGGAGGGGAGAGGTACATGCCCGCTGTTGAAGTGAGACCCGGTATCCATTGGGCGGGAGTGAACGACCGCACGTCTGATCTCTTTGAGGGCTTCTGGCCCGTGGCCCGCGAGGGGGTATCGCACAACTCCTATCTGGTCAACGACGAGAAGAAGGCGCTGATCGATATCACCAGCGAAAGCCTGCTCGAGTCGCTCCTCAGCCAGATCGCCACGGTGACCGACCCCGCCGGCCTGGATTACATTGTCATCAACCACATGGAGCCGGACCACACCGGCGCCCTGCGTGCCCTCCGCCGCCTGGCGCCCCACGCGACCCTTCTCGGCTCGAAGAAGGCCGTGGAGATGATGGAGTCGTACTACGGGGTGACGGAGGGCGTTCGGGCTGTGGAGGATGGAGAGACGCTCTCCCTGGGCCGGAACACACTCCAGTTCTTCTCCACGCCCTTTGTTCATTGGCCGGAGACGATCATGACCTACGCGCAGGAGCAAAAGGTGCTCTTCTCCTGCGACGGCTTTGGGGGCTATGGCGCCCTGCAGGGCAGCATCTTCGCGGATGAGTGCGCGGACCTGCGCTTCTACGAGGAGGAGGCGCTCCGCTACTACACCAACATCGTGGCCCTCTTTGGCAAGCAGGTGCTCAAAGCAATCGACCGGCTGAAAGATTTGCCGGTCGAGGTTGTGGCTCCCTCTCATGGATTGGTGTGGCGCCGCGATCCCGGACGGATTGTCGAGCTGTATCGCACGTGGGCCGGGTATGCCACGGGGCCGGTCGAGCCGGGCGTGACGGTGATCTTCGGCACGATGTACGGCAACACTCGCGCCATGGCCGAGGCGGTTGCCGCGGGGGTTGCCGGCGCCGGCCTGCCCGTGACCCTCTTTGATGCAGCGCGCGTTCATCCAAGCTACATTCTCCCCGCGATCTACTCGCGACAGGGCGTGCTGGTCGGCTCGGCTACCTACGAGGGCGGCCTCTTCCCGCCGGTGCGCAACCTTCTCAGCCTGGTGGAGTCGAAACGGATTGTCGGGCGCACGGCGGCGTTCTTTGGCAGCCGTGGTTGGGGCGGCGGCGCGCGCCGGGAGTTCGCGCGCCAGGCGGAGACGTTGCAGTGGAAAGTCGTGGATGCCTGGGAGGTGCAAGGCGGCCCCACCGCCGGGGTTCTGCAGGAGGGAGAGGAACTCGGCCGTCGCTTCGCCGCGTCGCTGCGGGGATAGCCGGGCCACTCGCCCGGCCGCGCTGCCATCGCCCTCATCGAGGCGTCACGAGAGGGTTTTCCCCATGGGGAACGGGGTATATATCGGGAATATCCCTGAACACGTGTCTTTTCGCGAGAGGGGGACGAGTTGCTCGGGCTTGTCGACAAGACGGCATCGCGACCGCCGGAGGAGGCCGTGTCTTGGATTGTGGCGCGGCTCGATGCGCACGCGGCGGAAGTGCGGCAGGCCTGGATCGCCCGGATGCGCGAGGAGGGTATCCTGGCCCGGATGCCGGACGAGGAGCTATCGGCGCAGGCGGAGCGCGTGCAAGCGGTTTGGCGCCATGACCTTGCTTCGGGGGGCGCCGGCGAGGTTGGATGCGAGCCCGATTGGGGCGAGGCCGAGCGCGCGCTGGCAGGGTGGAGCGTAAAGGACGCGCTGGGTGCTCTGCTGGCGCTACGCGCGGTCTGTCGCGACCTCCTCGCCTCGGAGGATGCGGGGCGGCCGGTGGATGCCATCGCCACTTTCGAGCGGATCGCGGACCGCTTCATCATCGGGGCGGTCTCGCAGGGCGCTGCCGAGCAGGATCACCAGCTTCGCCTGGCCGAGAGCGAGCGCCGCGACCGCCAGCACGCGGAGGTGCTCCAACGGGTGATTGCCGCCCAGGAAGAGGAGCGAAAGCGGATTGCCCGCGAGCTGCACGACCACACCGGGCAGTGGCTCACGTCGCTGATGATCGGCTTGCGCCGTCTGGAAGCGAAGCAGATGCCAGAGGATGAGCGCCAGGCGCTCGCCGAGTTGCAGCGGAGCGCGAATCGCGCGCTAGAGGAGTTGCACCACCTGATCTTCGAGCTACGCCCCAGCGTTCTGGATGATCTGGGCCTGGTCGTCGCTTTGCAGCGCTACATGGAGGACTTCGCGCGGCGGACAGGGATTCACCTGGAGATGGAGCTGGAGGCGCTGGCCGGGGTGCGCCTGGAGCCGGCGCTAGAGATTGCCCTCTACCGGATCGTCCAGGAAGCGTTGACAAACGTGGCCAGGCACGCGCGCGCAACGACCGCGAGCGTGCTCCTTCAGTGCCGTGCCGATTCGTTGCTCCTCATCGTGGAGGATGATGGGTGCGGCTTCGTCGTGCCCGAGATCGGCGCCGACGATGGCGAGCATTTTGGGCTGATGGGGATGCAGGAACGCGTCGCCCTCGTTGGTGGCAAGCTAACCATCGAGTCCTCGCCCGGAGCGGGAACGACCATCTACGTAGAGGTGCCCCGCCCGGGGTGCAAGGAGAAGAGCGCGGCACCTCCTGAGAATCCGCACGTGTGAACTTTTGCGCCTCATGTATCGCACGGCGGTGAATCCCCGCGCTGCTAGGGAGCGAAGCCCTGCCGGGCTGGTTTTGAGGGGGAGCCCGAAGGGCTTTGCTGAGAAGCAGCGCGGTGCTTTCGCGCCGCGCGCGGGTGTGGTCCCGATCCAGGCTGCCTGCGTCTTGACGCCCTGCCCGCGCCTGTTGTATACTGAGCTAACCAGACGTACCCCTGGCCATTCGTGAGAGTATGCCGCTGGCAATTCCTCACGGTCGCTGCCAGCACAGGCGTACGATAGGAGCTACGACCGATGAACCGTCTCCCGTGCATCGCTGCAGGTCTCATCATCCTGGGGAGCCTGGTGGTAGGTGTTTCGCCATCGAGCGGCGGCACTTCTACCCCCGTGCTAGACGCAGAGGCTATCTCTCTACCGCTCGGCCTCCTGTGGAAGTTCTCCTCCGTGGATGTGGGAACGGAGCTACCTGCCCGTAACATCCCAACCGCCCCGGTGATCAGCGGCGATACTGTGTATGTATGCGCTCGCGGGATGACCGCGGAGAAAGTACCCACTACCTCCGTCTATGCCCTCTCGCTTGAAACCGGCGAGAAGCTGTGGGATCACGTGCTTGAGGGAACGGTCTTCGGCACGCCGGCACTCGCGGATGACACCCTGTGGGTATCAGACAGCCAGGGCTACCTGTATGCCTTGGATGTCCGTAATCAGGGGCGAGAGCGCTCGCGCTTTCAGCTGGGCACGAGCAGCCGGTGCTCTCCCGTCGTCCACGACGGGGTGGTCTATGTGGGAGACGATGGCGGTCTCGTCCTCGCCGTCGATGCCAAGGCGCTTCAGGAGAAGTGGCGCTTCCAGGCCAAGGGCCAGGTGAAAGCGCCGGTCGCGGTATCGGCCGAGCACAAATATGTGTACGTCTCTTCGGGCGAGCCGCGGCTGCATGTTCTGCACATGGCGACGGGGGTCGAGGCGTGGAACTACCCCATGCCGGAAGTGAGCATGGAGTCTGCCCCGGTTTTGTGGGACCGATACCTCTACATCGCCTCGGGCAAGCGTCTGATCTGCATCACCGCGGCGCAGGGCCGCTATCAGTGGGACAGCATGCGGATGGGGACGACGACCGGATACCCGATCATCGGCACGCCGGTGCTGGCTCCTGATGAGAAGGGGAAGGACGCTCGTCTTTACTTCTGCTGCGAAGATGGCACGGTGAACGCGGTCAACGCGCGTACCGGCCGGCTCTTCTGGAAAGCCCCGGTGAAGCTCGACCGCATCGCCACCTGCGCCCCCACGGTAACGCGCGACGCGGTGCTGATTGGCGCTCAGAACGGACTGCTCTACGCGGTCAGCGCCAACGAGGGGAGCAAGCTCGTCTGGAAGTACCGCGCTGTGCCGCCGGCCGACATCACGGCGCAGTCGAAGGCCGTGAGCATCGCCAGTCCCCCCGTCGTAAACGAGGGCCGGGTGCTGGTCCTGGTCGATGAAGGCACGCTTCTCTGCTTCTCGCCGGCAGCGGTGGATGCGGCCCCGCCGGAGGTGAAGGATTTGAAGGTGCGCGACATCGCCATCGAGGATCAGACGCCCGTCTATGGGATGCCCCCGCTCCCCTTCACGGCCACGATCGTCGACGAGGGATCGGGCATCGATGAGTCGAAGATCGTCTTCAAGCTGGATGGCGAAGTGGTGCCGCATCAGTTCCTGGCCAGGACCGGCGAGCTTGTCTATAAGACACCTATCACTCAGCCGATCCGGCCATTGGCGGACGGTGCCCATACGATCTCAATCACGGTCGCGGATTGGATGGGGAACATCCTCACCCGCGAATGGGTGTTCCGGGTGGATCACCGCCGGATTCCAGTGCCGAAGGCGCAGGACGGCCCTGCGGCGAATCCAGACGCCATCAACTGGTGAGAGCGCGGCGTCGGGCTCCCCAGAGGGGCAGGTCATCCCTCCCGCCTGCTGTGAACTCCGCGATGGTCTAGGGCCATCACACGGCTCTTGGCGCCGGTCTGCGGGGCTTGAGGTAAAGGCCCCTCCGGCGCGGCGCTCGTGACGGGAAGGCCGGCATGAGGCTGCTATCGAGAGTACTTGCCGGGTCCTTGGCGGATACGGGTGGTGCGTCTCGTGTGCCGGAGCGCGATGCATCTGCGGTTGCCCCTGCGCTCGACGCGGAGACGCGAGAGTTCCTGTACCGTCACATCAACTCGCCCGTCAAGCTGGACCTGATCCTCTACCTGCACGATAACCCCTATGCCGTTGATGGCGCCGACGTCTTGGCGCTGCGCCTGGGGCGCGAGCCGCCGGTCGTCGAGGAGTGCGCCGAGGAGTTGGTGCAGGCGGGGTTGCTTGAAGTGGTTCCACGCCGGCCCGCCAGTGCCCCCGCGCTCTATCGCCTTGCTGCCCATCGCGAGTGGAGCGCCTGCATTGACCGATTGGCGCGCCTCCACCGAGAGGGAGGGGCCCTCCAGATCCGAACGGCGATCCGGGACTTTGGGATCGCTACGCACGTGCGCGCGGTGATCGCCGATTCCGGGCGCGTGGGTGCGTCCGAGGTGGAGGTGTACTGCGAGGGCGGCGTGGTGCGTCTGGAAGGCCGCGTCCACACGGCCGCGGAGCGCACCGAGCTCGATCTGATCTGCGAGCGCTTGCACGAGAGCCGCAGCGGGATCCGCGCGGTTGAGAACCGTGTGGAGGTGGATGCGCGCCCGCGAGAGGATGACGAGGAGGTGCGCGCCGCGGTGGAGCAATGTCTCGCTGCCCGTGTGTCTGATAGCGGCGGCATGGCGGGTGGTCGCGTGCAGGTGGAGGTGATCGGCGGCGTGGCCTACCTGACAGGCCTGGTAGAATCGGCGCAGGATCGCGCATCCGCGGGGCAGCGGGCGCTGGAAGTGCCCGGGGTGACGGCCGTCGTCAATTGGATTGACCTGCAGGGCCATCGACACCGAAGCCGTTAGTAGGCGAAGAGGTTGTGGGTGCGGGGCGCAGGGGCGTCCCCTGATCCGAGTCCATCGGCTGCGTATCGCGGAAGAGAGCGGCCGGCGTTGCCGGATGGGGAGAGCCATGGCGACACCAGACGAGATCGAGGCCTGGGTCCGGCTGAACCGCGCAGAGCTGGTGCCGCGGAAGATGGCGCGGCTCCTGGCGGAGTTTGGAACTCCCGAGGCGATCCTGAGCGCGGCGCGCGCCGATCTGGCACGGGTGGATGGTGTATCGCGCGCCAACTGCGACCGTCTCGCCGAGGCGGCCCTTTGGGATGGCTGGCCGGCCGAACAAGCCACCCTCCAGCGCCTGGGCATCCGCGTCATTCCCTTGACGAGCGACGAGTATCCTGGCCGGCTGCGCGCGATTCCAGATCCCCCGCTCGTCCTCTACGTGCGCGGCAACCTTCTGGCCCAGGACGAGTACGCCGTTGCCATTGTCGGTTCGCGCCGGGCGACGCCGTATGGGCGGCAGGTAGCATCCGAGCTGGCGCGCGATCTGGCGCGCGCTGGCGTCACCATCGTCAGTGGGATGGCGCGGGGTATCGATGCCGCCGCGCATCAGGGGGCGCTTGGCGCTGGCGGCCGCACCCTGGCGATCCTCGGCTGTGGCGTGGATCAGTGCTACCCACCGGAGCATCGCGGCCTGCGCGATTCCATCGCCGGCCAGGGCGCCGTGATCTCCGAGTTCACCATTGGCGCCACCCCTGACAAATGGCGTTTTCCCGCGCGCAACCGCATCATCAGCGGGCTTTGCCTGGGGGTGGTCCTCATCGAAGCCCCATCCGACAGCGGCGCCATGATCACCGCCGATTTCGCCCTGGAACAGGGGCGCGAGGTCTTTGCCGTTCCCGGCAACATCGACAGCTTCGCCAGTCGCGGCTGTCATCAGCTCATCAAAGAGGGCGCCCACCTGATCGAGAGCGCCGCGGATATCCTGGATGCGCTCGATCTCTCCACCGCCGCGCTTGAGGATGCCCCGCCACAACAGCCCTCTCTCCCGTTTCCGCTCAGCCCGGAAGCGGAGCAAGTGCTCGCGCGCCTGGGCCCGCAGCAGCGACACGTCGATCAGATCGCCGGCGAGTGCGAGTTGGCGCCCGGCCAGGTCCTCTCCGCGCTCACCCTCCTGGAGATGGCGGGCGCTGCCCGTCGCCTGCCAGGCAACTTCTACGTTCGCATCTCGCCCCGGTGAGCAAGCCGGCCCCTTCGCCCCTGGATCACCACGTGCGGACCCCACGGGCACGGAACTCTAGCTTCACGCTGTTCACGCCTGCGTCGGTCGCACAACGGTCCCTTGAGAGGGAAGGGGTTGCTCCTCCCGGCGGCGAATGCGATAGGGTGAACGCGACAGAAGGCGATGGATGGCTACGGGGGAGCGCTTGATGACAATCTGGTGGTATACGCTGGGGAGCACATTTCTCATCTCCCTGATCGCTCTCGTAGGCATTCTCAGCCTCTATTTGAGCGCGGATCGGGTGCGCGAGTGGCTTCTGCCCATGGTTGGCTTTGCCGCGGGGGCGCTGCTCGGCAACGTCTTCCTCCACCTGCTGCCAGAGCTGGTCGAGCGCAAAGGCTCGTTTGATCCGGTCTCCTCGCTTCTGGTGTTGCTCGGGATCGTGGTCTTCTTTCTGATGGAGCAGGGGATCCGCCACTGGCAGGCCGAACACACCGACCGCGGAGACCATATGGAGCACCTTGCTCACCTGCGGCCACGCCCCCTCGATCTTGAGCAAGGGGCTGGGAGCCTCCTGACGGCACGACCATATGCCGCCGTCAGCCTGGGAAGCGATCTGCTCCACAACTTTATCGACGGCCTGGTTGTAGGCGGGGCGTTTCTCTTCTCGATCCCGCTCGGGATCTCCACGGCGCTGGTGGTGGCGCTCCATGAGGTGCCGCAGGAGCTGGGGGATTATGCCATCCTGGTGCATGCGGGGCTGGATCGCATGCGGGCGCTCTTCTACAACTTTGTGACCGCGCTCACCGCGGTCGCAGGGGGAGTGGTGGCCCTCCTCATCGGCGCCGCCAGGGAGACGTTTCCGCTCTATCTCATCCCATTTACGGCGGGCACTTTCATCTATCTGGCCGTGGGTAGCCTCATTCCGGAGCTCCACTCGCATGGCGAGAAACACCGCACCTTCCGAGGGGTGGTTGGGATGCTGGCCGGGATTGGGGTCATGGTCGTGATGCACTTCGCCGCTCATAGCGCGGGCCACTGAGCGACGGGTGTTCGCCGGACACGTGGTGGAAGGTGGCATCAGAAGCATGGATGTGAACCCGTTCCAAGCTCCCGGACGGTGGTTTCGGGGCAACACGCACACGCACAGCACGCGATCCGATGGCCGCGTCTCAGTGGCCGCGCGTTTCGGGGCCTACCGCGAAAAGGGCTACGACTTTCTGGTGCTGACCGATCATGGGAAGGTGAGCGATGTCTCTGCGTTCACCGACGACACCTTTCTTGCCCTCTCGGGAAGCGAGCTGCATCCGGAGAACCCCTACGGGGGTGCCACCTATCACCTGGTCGCCCTCGATCTCCACGAGCCGATTGACGTCGCCGGCTTGCACCCCAACGAGGTGATCCAGGCGGTCCGTGCCCAGGGTGGTCACGTGATCATCGCCCATCCCTATTGGTGTGGGCACACGCTCTTCGACCTCTTGCCTCTGGAGGGTTGCTTCGCCGTCGAGGTGTATAACGATACTTGTGCCGGCATCGGGAAGGCGATCTCCGAGGTGCAGTGGGACGACCTCCTGGATCGTGGCAAGCGCCTGCTCGGCATCGCCTGCGATGACGCGCATGGCACGGAGCACGACTGTTTTCATGGCTGGGTGATGGTGAAAAGCGAGAAGCTCACCCGGGAGAGCATCCTGGACGCGCTTCTGAGGGGCTCCTTCTACTCGACCACCGGGCCGGCGATTCACGACCTCGACCTGGTGGAAGCGGAGGGGGAGGCACAGCCGGCACGAAAAGTCGTGGTGCGTACCTCGCCGGCGCGCTCCATCGTCTTCAAGGCACAGCGCAGCCTTGGCCGGTGCTGCCTGCCACCAGAGGGCGCTCTGCTGGAGTACGCCGAGTACACGCTCCACGGGTCCGAGCGCTACGTGCGCGTGGAAGTGACCGATGCCGAGGGCCGGAAAGCGTGGACGAACCCCTTCTTCCTCGATTGATGCCGCCAGAGTGAGAGCGCGAGCGGCGAGCAAGCACGGTGTCCGGCTATCACGCGCCTGATGGACAGCCGCGACCGGGGTGTGCTCATCCGGGCTCCATGACGAGGTGCTGCTCCGCGCGCCGGAGTGGCGTGCCTAGTTCGGCGCTGAGGCACTCCATGCGCTCCTGGATCGCTTCCCGTTCTGAACCCGCAGCCCGGGAGACGCGCGCGTAGGAGAGAACCACCGGGTGCATCTCAAGGCGCTGGAAGGTGCCTCGCTCCAGGGTTGCCACGAAGAGGAAGGACCAATCGTTGCGCAGCACCGGATCCACGGCGTAGTCATCGATAAAGTCTCCCGTGTCGTAGAGGATCGGCTTGCCCCGGTAGATCTCGACGCCTTGGAAGAGGTGGGCGCTGTGCCCGTAGTAGAGATCCGCGCCCCGGTCGATCACGGCGTGCGCGAACTCCTGGAAGAGGCGGCTGGGGCGCATCACCATGTTCGGACCCCAGTGGTTCGAGAAGATCACGATCTCGGCGCCTCCAGCGCGTGCCATCCCCACGGCCTCCTCGACATGCCGGAGGACCTCCGTCTCCATCGAAACCGGTAGATAGTGGGTGCCCGGCCGGTGAGCGCCCGCGGCGAAGGGGAGCTCATTGTCGGTGACTGCCACGAGCCCGACGCGCGTGCCCTCCTGCCCGGCCCGCAGGATCGCCGGGCGAGCGGCATCGCGCTCATCTTTGCCGGCGCCGGCGTGTTGTATCCCGGCCGATTCCAGGTGGCGCAGCGTATCGAGCAGGCCCTCTTCCTCGTAGTCGAGCGTGTGGTTGTTTGCCAGGGAGCAGGCATCGATCCGCGCCGCCTGCAGCACGGAGACCGCGCTGGGATCCGCGCGGAAGTGGAACACCTTGGACGTTCTCGTCCAGGGCTGAAGCCGCGTCGTGAGCGCGCACTCCAGGTTGATGATGCGCAGGTCTACCTCCCGATGGCCGTTCCCGCCCAACATCAGCGGGAGCACATCGCACCAGGGCTCCTCAGGGCGCATCTTGCGGAGCTCCTCGTTCACGCCCCGACCCAGCATGACATCTCCCGTCAACGCGATTGTGACCACTTCACGCTCCCTCCTGCGCGATGGTTGCCCGCGCCGCCCCGCTCAAAACGGGAGGCGCGCAGGCAGGCACGTGCGCTCGTCCAGATACCCCTTGGCCCATGGCGGCCTCCTCGTGGTCGTCTGCCGAGGGACAGGCCCGTCTGGGGCAAGGCGCTCATCGCTTGCAGGGAAGCCTGTGGGGCTGCGAGAACTAGAGACCGATGAAAGTGATAGTGGCCGAGCAGATCGGATTCTGTTTCGGCGTCAAGCGTGCAATCAACCTGGCCAAGCAGGTCCTCGCCGAGCGAGGAGAGGTGTGCATCCTCGGGGATCTGGTCCACAATCGCAGGGTGAGCCGCGAGCTGGAGAAGATGGGGTTGCGAAAGGTGAGCGACCTCAGCGAATGCGATGGCGGCATCATGCTGGTGCGAGCGCACGGTCTTCCCGGGGCGGAGATCGAGCGCGCGCGCGCGGCCGGGCTGGAAGTGATCGATGCCACCTGCCCAACGGTCCGCCAGGCGCAGCGGGCAGCCCGCCGCCTGGAGGAACGTGGCTGCCAGGTGGTGATTGCCGGCGACGCCGGGCATCCGGAGGTGCGCGGCATCCTTGGCAGTCTCCGCAATCCGTCCGCCCACCTAGTCCTCGATTCGGTGGAGGAGGTGCGCCAGGCGCACGCGGAGCGCCGGTTCCGTCGCCCGGTGGGAGTTGTGTTCCAGACCACCCACTCGTTCGAGCGCTGCTATGCCCTCGTCGGCGAGCTGATGCAGCACATTCCGGAGTTGCAGATCGTCAACACCCTCTGCCGGCCGGTCCGCAACCGGCAGCTCGATGCCGTTCGCCTGGCGACCGAAGTGGAGGTCATGCTGGTCGTCGGCAGCTTCAAGAGCGCCAACTCCATCGAGCTGGCGCACCTCCTTCGCGCGCACAACCCGAACACGATTCAGATCGAGAGCGCGGACCAGCTGGAGCTGGACCGGTTCTCCGGGGTCGAGAGTGTCGGCATTGCGTCTGGCCTCTCCACCCCGGAAGATGTGGTCGATGCGGTGCGTGCGCGGCTCGTGGCCGCCTTCCCGGAGTCGGATCCTAGCCCGGCGATCTGAGGCGTTTTTCTGCGGCCACTCCTCTCCTGTGGTGCCATGCGCCACCTACCGCTGGCGCGCACCCACGTTTTGGCGCATTCCCTGTCGGGTATAGATCCGGCGATGGGCAGGCGGGCAGGCTGTCGCGGATGGCTAGCCCGCTCGCGAGATCGGGGGATCCGGCGAGGCTGGCGACCACGCTTCCCCCGGATGGAATGGTTGTGTGGGGCGGGGCGATTGAGCGGCATCGGGAGGGGGCATGCCGTCTGGAGCCTACTACCTGAGGAACCTGGGGCTGTTGGAGGGCCTTCCCGAGGGGGCCGGTCGCCTGCTTGAACAGCAATGGCGCGTGCAGCACTTCGGGCGGCGCGAGACCATCGTGGAGCAGGGGGCGCCCGCGGATCAGGTGCACCTTCTCGCCAAGGGATCGGCCGAGTTGGTGCGACGGGAGCAGGAGAAGGAGACGATCCTGGTGGTGCTGACTCCCGGTGAGTTCATTGTGGGCCCCGTGGAGGATGTGACGGCCGGCTACCCCGTGTGTGCTCGCGCGTTGGATGAGTGCGCCGTGTGCACGATTGGCCAGAGGGAGTTGGAGGCGATCAGCCAGATGTACCCCATGCTGGCCTGGCGCCTCCTCACATGGTCGAGCCGCAACACGGATCAGGCCTACTCGCGCATTCAATCGCTCGCCTCTTGCGAGGTGACCGACAAGCTGCTGGCCTTGATCCGGCACCTGGCGGACCGCCACGGCGTGCCGACGGCGGATGGCCTTGAGATCACGCTGCGACTGACCCATCACGACCTGGCGGCGCTCATCGGAAGTTGCCGCGAGGCAGTGTCCCGCGGCCTGAAAGCCCTGCGCGACCGCGGGGTGATCGCCGTCAATGCGCGCTACATCACCCTTCGGGAGTCTGGGTGACGGGGAGTGGCGCGCGCTGCCGGTGCGCTCCTGATTGGAGGACGCGGTGATAGGCATCGTGACCGCTCGGGGGGATGAGGATCCTTGCTGCCGCGAGCTTCGCGAGGCGGCGGATCGGCAAGGCGGGGGCCAGTACATCGATCCGCTCTCGCTCATCATTGACGTGGGGGGGCGCGCGCGCCTCCTGGCGAGTGACGTTCCCTTTGAAGGCTTCGACGCGGTCATCCTGAGAGGCCTCAACCGCGATGGCGATATCGACATGCAGTTCGAGGCTTTCGAGCTGATGGAGACGCTCGGTATCCCCGTCCTCAATCCGGCATCGGCACTCTCCGCCGCAGAGAGTAAGCCGGTAACCCTCTTCCGACTCCATCGCGCTGGCCTCCCTGTGCCTCGGACCCTGGTGACGCAGCGTGTCGAGACGGCGCTAGAGCACGTACGCGCGTTGGGCACGGCGGTGATCAAGCCGCTCTTTGGCGCTTTGGGGATCGGTGTCGAGCGCGTCACCTGGCCGGACGTGCCCGAGCGCGTGCGCAAGAGCCTCGATGAGTGGCGTGCCATCTGTATCCAGGAGTACGTGCTGTGCGACGGCCGTGACATACGTGCCTTCGTGGTCGGTGGCGAAATCCTTGGCGCGGTCATGCGCATCGCCCAGGGCGCCGAGTGGCGTACGAACGTCCACCAGGGGGGCGTGTGCGTTCCCTACGAGCTGAGCGCCTACGAGCGGGAGTTGTGCCTTCAGGCGGCATCCCTGATCGGCCTCGAGTACACCGGCATCGATCTTCTCCCCGGGCCCAGTGGGCCCGTTCTCCTGGAGGTGAACGGTGCGCCGCAATGGCACGGCCTGGCGGCGGCGACCGGCATCGATGTGGCCGGCGCGATCATCGCGCACGCCCTGGCGCTGGCCCGACGGCGCGCTCCGCGAGCGCCCATCTGAGGGCGAATTGAGGCCGATTCTCCCTGGATGAAGGCGGTGGCGCCGGCGCATGGCCGGGCACCGCTCATCACCTCGCCTCTCCGCATTCCCTGTCCTTCGCATCCTCCCGGTTGCGTGCGTCCCGCCACTTGATTCCTCTCGGTCGCGGCATGGGATCAGGCGTGCCCGCGGGGCCGCCGCCGCGCGCCGGAGTGAATGGAATCACAGTGCCCGTTAGCCTCTGGGGCGAGGCGGGTAAGCAATCGGTGTGTGATGATGGGGCTCTATGTCCCTGCGAAGGGAGGTGGACAGAATGCCGGAAGGCGGAATGACTGTGCGCGAGGCGGGCCGCAAGGGTGGCGAGACCACGGCTCGCACTCACGGACATGAGTTCTACGAGGAGATCGGCAAGAAGGGCGGCAACGCCCGAAAGCGCGAGCTGGGCCATGAAGGCTATGAGGAGCTGGGCCAGAAGGGCGGGCAGCGCGTGCGCGAGCTGATCAATAGGGGCAAGATGCAGGAGAAGTGACCTCCTGGCAGCGGCGGCGCGTGCCCGGGTGCATCTGGGATGCGATGCATTGGCATCCGTTGTGCATGCGAGGTGTGCCAGCGGACGCACTGCCGATTGATCCGCGTGCGCCAGCTACAGGGGTGGCGCGACGCATCCAGCGCTCCGGAGCCGTTCAGGCAGAGCCTGCGGCAACGGACCGGGAACCGGGAGCGGAGATAGCGGCCGCTCCCGGCCTACCGGTGCCATCCGGCGGCGGAGGGAGAGCGGCACGATGGCACGTCGTAAAAAAGGCGAGATGAGCGTGCGCGAGGCCGGCCGCAAAGGCGGCGAGGCCACGGCTCGCACGCATGGACATGAGTTCTTCGAGGAGATTGGCCATAGAGGCGGGGAGATCGGCGGCCCCCGAGGGGGGCACCGTGTCCGCGAGTTGATTGAAAAGGGGAAGGAATCGGAAGAGGAGTAGGCCCCATCCGCTGACCGGACGGCTCTGCCGGAGACGATTGGTTTCATCCGCCACGGCGGAGGTCTCGGCTGGCGAGGGATGCCTTGAGCGAGTCATGGGGATCGGTGGCCGGGCGACTCTGACGACCGTGACAGCGGAGGGAGATCTGGTCATGAGCAAGACCGAAGGCGAGATGACCGTGCGTGAGGCCGGTAGAATCGGTGGCAACATCCGAAAAAAGGCGCTGGGCCGCCGGGGCTACGAGGAGCTAGGCCAGAAGGGCGGGCAGCGCGTGCGTGAGCTGATCCGCAAGGGCAAGGAGGCCGAGCAGAAGGGCGCGTGATCGCCTCGGATCCTTGCGGCGCGCAGCGACGCTCTGCGCGCCGGTACCTCGCGGATGACCAGGGCTCTCGCTTCCGCGAGCCAGGCGGGTTGCCATGCGGCGCCTGGGCGGCTGGGCAAGAGGGGATCGATCGGGCTTCCGATGGCTCATACCGTGGGGCCCCCGGCTCGCGGATCCCGGCGGGCCCGACTGGAGGATAGCGAATGGCGAAGCAAGAAGAGGGCGGGATGACCGTGCGCGAGGCGGGCCGCAAGGGCGGCGAGACGACCTCGGAGCGCTATGGGCACGAGTTCTACGAGGAGATCGGCAAGAAGGGTGGCGAGCGCGGTGGCCCGCGCGTCCGCGAGCTGATCGAGAAAGGCAAGCGCCAGGAGAAGTAGGGGAGAGGCCCCGCGGGATGCGCATGCTTTCCCCGACGAGCCGGGTTGTGCTCTCCATGCAGAGAATGAGCGCGGTTGCCCCAGCGGGGCGACCGCGCTCAATGGGGTTCAGGCTGGCCTCAGCGCCCTAGATATCCAGCTCCTTCACTTCCTGCGCGTGGGCGTCGAGGAACTCCTTACGGGGCGCCACCTTGTCCCCCATCAGAATCGTGAAGATCTCATCCGCCTTCACGGCATCCTCCAGGCGCACCTGAAGGATGGTGCGCGTGGCAGGATCCATCGTCGTGTCGCGGAGCTGGTCGGCGTTCATCTCGCCCAAACCCTTGTAGCGCTGGATGGAGACGTTCTTCGATTCTGTCGCCTTCAGCTTCTGCTGCAGCTCCTCGTCGCTATAGGCGTAGTCTTCCTTCTTCCCGATCCGAATCTGGTAGAGAGGCGGCTGCGCGATGTAGACGTGGCCCTGCTCGACAAGTGGCCCCATGTAGCGGAACAGGAACGTGAGTAGCAGCGTGCGAATGTGCGCGCCGTCCACGTCGGCATCCGTCATCAGGATGATGCGATGGTAGCGCAGCTTCGACATGTCGAAGCGACTGACGTCGTGCCCCTTGCCATTTCCGTTGCCGTTGCCGTTGCCGTTGCCGCGGCCATTGCCGTTACCATTTTCCTCGTCGCCGTTCTCCTCGTGATCGCCATGCAGGTGAACACTCTTGGAGATGCCGGTGCCGATGCTAGTGATGAGCGCGGCGATTGCGTCGTTGTCGAGCGCCCGGTCCATGCGCGTCTTCTCGACATTGAGCACCTTGCCCCGCAGAGGCAGGATCGCCTGGTAACGGCGGTCGCGGCCCATCTTGGCAGAGCCGCCGGCCGAGTCACCCTCGACGATGAACAACTCGCACTTCGAGGGATCCTTCTCGGTGCAGTCTGCCAGCTTGCCGGGGAGGGTGGAACTCTCCAGGTAGTTCTGGCGCTTGATCATCTCGCTCGCCTTGCGCGCGGCCTCACGGGCGCGGAAGGCGGTCAACGCCTTATCGATAACGCGCTTCGCCTCGCTGGGGTGCTCCTCCAGGTAGATGGCGAGGCCCTCACCAACGACAGAGTTCACAATCCCCTCGACTTCGGGGTTGTTGAGCTTGATCTTTGTCTGGCTCTCGAACTGGGGCTGCGTCACTTTCACCGACACCACGGCGGTGAGGCCCTCCCGGACATCATCGCCGGAGAGGTTCGGGTCTTTGTCCTTCAGAATCCCCGCTTTGCGCGCATACTGGTTGAGGACGCGCGTGATCGCCGTCTTGAACCCGGAGAGGTGCGTGCCGCCCTCCGTGGTGTTGATGTTATTGGCGTACGAGAGAATGTTCTCCTGATAGGAGCTGTTGTATTGAACCGCGATCTCTACTTCCACATCCTCGCGGCTGCGCATGAAGTAGACCGGCTTCTGGGGCACCACCGGTTCCTTGTTGCGGTTCAGGTGCTCCACAAACTCGATGATCCCGCCCTTGTAGAGGAACTCCTCGTGTTGCCCGGTGCGCTCGTCCGTGAAGGTGATCTTGAGCCCCTTGTTCAGGAACGCCAACTCGCGCAGGCGGTTGGTCAGCATATCCGCGCGGAACTCAATCTTCGCGAAGATCTGGTGGTCGGGCTTGAAGCGGATGGTCGTGCCGGTCCGCTGGGTGGGTCCGGCATCCTGCAATGGGGTGACCGCCGGGCCGCGCTCGTAGCGCTGGCGCCAGATCCGACCCGACTGGTGGATCTCGGCCTCGGTCCACTCCGAGAGCGCGTTCACGCAGGAAAGCCCCACTCCATGCAGGCCGCCCGAGATCTTGTAGGCGCCGCCGCCGAACTTGCCCCCGGCGTGCAACTTGGTCATCGCCAGTTCAAGCCCCGGCAGCCCGGTGCCTGAATGGACACCCACAGGGATACCCCGGCCGTTATCGGTCACGCTCACCGAGCAATCCGGATGTACGATCACATCAATCACCGTGCAGTGACCGGCCAGGGCTTCGTCTACACTATTGGCTACCAACTCCTCGACGAGGTGGTGCAGGCCCTTGATGCCGTTATCGCCGATGTACATAGCCGGCCGCCGCCGCACGGGCTCCAGGCCCTCCAGAACCTGCAGTTGGTCGGCGCCGTAGTCGTTATCCACGTGTCCAATCGTTGTGATCTGCTCTTCAGTACTAGCCATATCTGGAATAATGCTCCCAAGCGATAAGCGTGGTATGATCCGATGGGTTACAAGCGCACGAACGCCAATCATACCTTTTCGTTTTCGTTTATATTATACCACAGAGCGGCCCTCTAGACAAGTCTGGCTGCTAGATTCCGCGCCGGATTCGAGTGGGAAAAGTAGGATATTCGCGCCACTTTCGATGGCCGATTCTTGGCGTTGGGGCCCCCTGCAAAGCGTGCTCCAGCAGCCGCCCGGTGGACGCCCGGACCGCCACCGGAGATCCCCCACCGGGGCGTTTGCGCACGCGGGGAGGGATCAGCGGAGGGCGGGGCCCACCGCCTGGAGCAGGCACGCTGTGGCCGTTTGCCGGAAACGCGCACGCGTTCCACCGAGTGTGCCGGCGCTCGGTGGATTGTGTGGGAAGGGCGTGAAGGGCTTCAGTTCAGGAGATCGTCGCTCCAGATGCTCTTCATCTCGGCGGCATTGACCAGCGACTTCATCGCCTTATTCTCGGTGGGGATGCCTGCTTCAGCGAGGGCCGCGACCGGGGTGAGCCCGCCGACGACGGCAAGACCGATGCGATCGGGGCCGACGGGCACATCGAGGAGTTGCTGCCCGGGCCGGCCCACGGCCAGGATGCCACGGATCCCACTGCGCTTGAAGTGCTCGAAGACGCGCAAGAGATCCGGCAGGACGACGGCCGGCACCTCGCGGAAGCTCGCCAGGATCTTGCCATGGCCCTCGGTGGCAGCGCTACGCACCTGGGTCATCTTGCCGGTGATGAAGATCTCCGCGGGGTCGAGCGTGGTGCCCGCGTAGCTGATCAGCTCGGTGAAGCGGACGGCGTGCGATTCACTGATCTCCACCAGGCCACCGAACTTGGATTCGACAGGCACGCGGTAGCGCAAGAGGACGCCGTTCAGGGTCACGGTGCAGACGGTGCCGAAGCCGACATAGCCCTCTGGAACGCGCAGATCCCCCAGTTTGCCCCCCTGGTCGGCGATTGCGACCAGCTCGCTCATGCAATACCCGGCACGGAAGACCGGTCGCATGATCTCAATGCACTCCTTAAAGCGGTCGCGGGGGAGCAACGAGGCGTTGACCAGCAGCTCGCCTTTTCCCGTCTCCACGTCGAAGCTGCTTCGATAGGCCAGGGTCTCGATCCTCGATTGCACAAACCCGAGCTTGTCCGAGACCAGAGCGTTCTGAAGCTCCTCGCGGCCCTTATCGGTGATCATCCGGCCCGGCTCGCCCAGGCAGACGGTGAGGCCACGCTCATCCATCAAACGCAGATGATACCGGACGGCTCGCTCGGTGAGGTCGATGCCATAGTTCGTCAGCTCGGCGGCTATGTTGCGGGCCCCGAGCGGTTCCGTGGCGTCCGCGAGGATGCGTAGGATCGCCAACCCCTTTCGCTCGACAGACTGATCCGCATACAGCCGCCTGAACATCTGAGTCTGCTCCTTTCGGGTAGTGGGAAAACTTTGCCTACTGGCCCTGTGATTATACTCCATCTTGGCCAGCGATTCAAGCACCCCATTGCCTCCCCAGCGAAGCGTTGACGCGCGGGCAGCCGCTGTGATAGGATCGGAGAGCGGCCCCGCGGCACTCCGCCGACCGCCGGCTCGCGCTCGTGGGGGCGTGTGCCTCAACCAGGACGGTTGTTCGGTCGCTCCCGCTGCGGGCACTCTCCTGGCAAAATGCCCGGTGGCCCTGCCTGTCTCTTAGGAAGGAAGCTGGATGCCCGATAAGCACCCTGTGTCTGAGCCACGGCGTGTTTTTCCACACTCTGGGCTGGTCCCGGGCGCGTCGCGGCGCAGGCCGATGGCATTCCTGGTGTGCCTGGCGCTTCTTGTCGCCGCTGTGCCGTGCGGGGCGCAGGGCCGGATCGAGCCCGGCCTCGCCTGGTGCGGTGGCGTCGTCAATCCAGCGGACTACGCGGCGTGTCGGGCCACGGGGTTTGATGCGGTGCGCATCGACGTCCCCTGGCGGGCGGTCCATTCTTGGGAGGCGACCGATCTTCTGGTAGAGAGGGCGTGCGCGACTGGCCTGCGCGTGATTGTGGCCTTGCCGTTGGCGTCTCCCCCGGCGAGCTTTGGACCCGTGGATCCCAGGAACGCGGCCTATCTGGCCCAGATGCAGCAGTGGATACAGGACGTCGTCGAGCATTACCGCGACAATCCGGGGGTGCTCGCCTGGATGGTTGCGGATGAGCCAGAGAGGGTGCTCCACCTCAGCGATGCAGGCTTCCAGGCGTTCTTACAGGGACGCTATGGTGATCTGAAAGCGCTCAACGACGCGTGGGGCTCGCGCTACCGTCATTTTTCGGGCATCACCGCGAACGGTGCGCTGCTCCTCGCGAGGCCGCGTGCCTTGGGACTATCCCGATCCGCCATCGATCTGGCGCTCTATCGCCGGCAGGCGTTCACGGATCTGCTCAGCCTGTGGGCGCGTGCCATTCGCGCCTCCGACCGGCAGCGCCCGCTCCTCACCGGGGCGATGGGCTATTACCGCTGCCTGATATCGGCTCCGGATGAGTATGACGCGGTCGTCGCCCGGATGGGCGAAGGCACCCTCCCGGGTCGGAGGGGGCCCGAGGCGGTGGCTATCGCGCGCCGGGGCGGGCGCGTCGCCGCGATTGCCTCGCTGCCCCCTGGCAATCTGTTGGGCGCGTTCGGGGATGCCCTCCTCCAGGGCGCCACCGGAATCGCGGTCGAGGAGTGGCGGCTGATACGGAACAACGCCACGGTGCGTCAGGCACTCGCGTCGGCGCTGGCCTCCTGGCGGCGCGGTGGCTGCATCACCGCGGTTCCTCAGCCAACCACCGCGATCCTCTACGAGCCGTTTGGCGAGAACCCACAGCGTCCTTCTCCACTCTTCACGGGTTACCTCGCCGGCGCCGATATGGGGGAGTTGGAGCCCCTCTTCACCGCGCTGCGGCGGGGCACGCCCTACGGTCAGGTTGCCTACCTATCGCAAGACGACCTGACGGTGGAGCGACTGTCACGCTATCGAGTCCTCCTCTGCCCGGCGGCGCTCTCTCTCAGCAGTGAGAATGTGCAGGCGCTCTTCCGGTTCGCGGATGGCGGCGGTGTCATCATCGCGGACGCCGGGTTTGGGTGCTACGAGGCAGGAGGCGAGATCCACTCCTGGTCGGTGGAACTGGCCACTCTTCTGGGGGTTCGCGCCCTGTGGCCGGCGATGCCGGGCGGCGGCCAGCTCCGGGTCTATGACAAGGTCTCACTCTTCCCATCAATTCCGGCGGGCGCCACGACTTCCCACGCGGCCCGGCCGGCCTTTTCCGATCTGATGGCGATGATCCAGCCCTTGGCGGGAAGCACCGTCTTCGCGGCGGCACTCGACCGCACGCTGCCCGACCGCAAGCTCTTTGGCGGGATCGTCATGCGCACTGTTGGCAAGGGGTGGGTGGTCTACGCATCGATGAAGCTGTGGCACCGTTGGCCGCCCACGGACCCCCTCTATGGGGCGTTCCACCACGAGCTGCTTTCGCGTCAGCCGGCGGTCACCTTGAAGGCGGCTCCCTTGCTGGCCGGCGACGTGCAGGTGGCGGCGTTCGAGCGGGGCCTGGCTGTGCGCAACAGCGGAATCAAGGCCGCCGACGCGGAACTAGAGGTGCCTGCCGGATCGCTCTACGCCGGCCCCTGCCTGAACATCTGCCGTCCGGATGCGAAGGACGAGATGCTCACTCTCCGCGCGGGGCTGGCGCCGGGCAGCTTGGGCCTCTACGAGAGGACGCCGATCCGCTGCCTCACGCCGCGTGGCAACATGACCATCGCCGTGGAGGAGTATGGCCCGCAGGGGCTGCGCATCGCCGTCTGCGGCGGACGGCCCAGCATCCGGTTCGACCAGCGGGGCGCGGTCTCAATGGCGCCCACCTTGCCCCAGCAGGCGCGAATCGTCATCAGCGACGGCCGCTATCCCATCCGCCCGGGCACGCGACATCTCCTGCGCGCGAAGGACCTCGCTAGCGGCTCCGTGACCCAGTACCAGGTGGTCGTGGGCACCGATGCGAAGATCGAGCTTGAGAAGGAGTTCTACTCCGATTCCATCACGCTCACGCCCCTCGCGCCGGCCAAGGAGAGGCCGGCGGCCTCTCCCAGCCACTGATCGCGCGGGCGGTTACGGCAAGAGCCCCTCAGAGGCTGCCCAGACGAGCATGGCGACGGCGGAAAGGCAGAAAAGGAACGTATAGCGAACGACTGGCGCGTGTGGCGCGACGACTGCCCGCGCTTCGGAGCGGCGGCTCAGGCGATGCCCGGCGCGCGTGCCGATATGGAAGCTGACGGTCACGGCGATCACCGGGAGGAGAAACCCGAGGTGGAGCTGTCGTCCTGCATCAGCCAGGCGCGCGTAGAGGCGCAAGCCTGCCTGCACCACATTCCCACTCCACGCGCCCCCTCCCGCTGCTCCGAGCATGGCGCCTATGGCAACGGTCGCCAGCACTGCCGCGACTGCTCCCCAGATTGCCGGTGGTCTCAACCTCACGTCTATCCCTCCACTCTGTCTATAGACAAAGGCGCCTCCGTGACGTGTTGCAGATGGATGGGGCCCCGCGAGGAGCAGGACACTCGGTCTGTCGTGGAATGCGCCCTCATGGGTTGTTGGCGTCGGCATCCTCGGAAGCCCATGCATCCAGCCGCTGCACGGCCCGGACAGGTGCTTCCAGAGTGGTACCGAGGGCATTATACCATCGGACTGTTTGGTGTGTAAAGGAAGAGGCTCCTCCGAGAGAGCTGCGCGGATGGCCGGATCGCGATCCCGAGGGAGATCGCACAACCCAGGGAGGCTGCGCCTTCCCGTCCGCGTCCGTCCCGTTGACCCGTGGTATCGATGCCGACGCGGGCAACCGACCGCGTTGCCGCGCCAGGAGGGGGGGCGTTCGGGGCGAACTAAGGGAGACAGGCGGTTGCTGTGCGCGCGTGTGCCGGCGCCGCAGACAGGGATTCCCATCCGGGAAGAGAGGATGCCGATGAAGTTCGGATTGATCCACTACAACGCACCGGGAGCCAACCTGGAGGAGTTTCTCCGCTATGCCGTCGATAGCGGCTTCGACTGCACGGAGCTGCAGAACCGCGATGTGTGGCCGGAGGGCGAAGAGCACCCCGAGCGCCGTGCCGAGGAAGCCCGCGCCCTGGCCGATCGTCTCGGGATTGCCATCTCGGCGTTTTCCGCGGGGAATGACTTTGTCGTGCTGGAAGAGGACGCCGTTGCGGCGCAGGTCGCCCGCATGAAGCGGATTTGTGACCTGGCGGAGATCCTGGGCACCAAAGTGATCCGCACCGAGGGCGGGCAGCCGAAGGAAAGCGTTCCCGAGGAACGCTGGGTGGAGGCGATGGCGGGCTGCTTCCGACGCTGCCTGGAGTTTGCCGAGCCGAGGGGGATCCGCTTCGCCGTCGATAACCACGGCTACATCACCAATGCCCCGGGCATTCTCCCCGCGCTCTTCGAGGCCGTGCCCTCCCCGAGTGTCGGCACAAACCTCGACACGATGAACTATCGCTGGTGGGGCAACTCGGTTGAGGAGTGCGACCGCCTCTACGAGCAGGTGGCCAACAAGACGTTCCACACCCACCTCAAGGATGGTACCGGCTCGCGCAAGGAGTACGTCGGGGCGGCGCTTGGCGAGGGGGAGATCCACCTCGAACACGCTGTGCGCACGCTCAAGGCGGCAGGTTACCACGGCCCGTGGATCGCCGAGTATGAGGGGCGCGCCGATTCCGCCGAGGGCTACCGCAAGTGCCTGGCCTGGATGAAGGCGCATATCGATTAGCCACGGATGGCCCTATCGGCGACGGATCAGGGACTGGGGAGCAGGGCAGGGGAGCGCCCGTGCCCTGCTCTCCCATCCGCTTGCCCCACGCGCCATGGCACGCGGTCAAACACCCCATTTGCTACCGTGCGCGGCGGATGCCGCCGGATCGGTAGGGTCCAATGACCTCCCAATCGAAGGAGCTAGACTTCCACTTCAGCGAGATGGCCGCGTAGAACTCCGGGCGCTGCGCGTACTCCACCTGGATGTCGTATGCGCCTCGCTTCATCCAGTAGGGGCGCGTCTCCGGGCGCGTCGCCGAGACCCGCCAGGCATCGATCACCTTCACCAGCGGGCCACCTGCCTTGTAGCGCAGGTAGAGCCGGCCGCCGTCATCCAGGGGATCGAACTTGAAGGTGTAGAGGTCATCCTTGGGCACGAACACCTGCCCGACCCAGCGTGCGCTCCAGTAGACGTTGTTGATCCCGGGGAGCGGATTGAGCAGTTTCGTCCAATCGCCCCATTCTCCCGCCGGGTTCCAGTTGAAGTCGATGCGCTTGTCTTTGCGCTTCGTAACCAGGCGCGTAAAGGTGGAGCCCTCTGGGATGGGCGTGCCCAGGTAACTCTCAGGATTGTCGTGATCCACGGTCTGATCCGGGTCATCGTAGTAATAGCCCATGATGCCGTCCGGATAGAAGCCCCGCCCGAGGATCTCCTCATCCCACTCCTCCAGGCCGGGAACCGCCTTCGCGTAGCGGGGCAGGCTGGGTTGGGCCGCCTTGCCGCCCGATTTTCCAGGAAGCTCGCCGCCGCCACCGCCGCTGCGCGCGCCGGATCCGGAACCTGGGTGCGTGCCGGCGCCCGCTCCCTTGCCGGCCCCCGTGCCCGGGCCGATGCCGCTGCCGCCAGAGCCCCGGCCCGGCCATATGCCTGCGCCGCCCTCGCCCGCGTTGATACCTCCGGTGCCCGACCCG
>DUUU01000639.1 GCA_012841485.1 Armatimonadota bacterium | reverse complement strand
CCCCGTCGACTCATGCCACGATCATCGCAATCCGCAGGAGGCTGCCCGAGATCGCTCTGGTGACGCGCGCTCCTTCGCTGGAAGCGGGAGGTGGCCTGGAGCAGCGCGTCGAACGAAGTGAGCGAGCCCCTCCGCACCGCGCTTTCACCCGCGATGTCGCCGGGGTCACTACCCGTTTGGAGAGTTCATCAAGATGGGCATCCTCGTTCACCCGATCCGCGCAGGGGCGCGCCTGTTCCAGGAGGCAGCGCGGAGCGGCGCATGAGCGACCACTGGGATCTCCTCGGTCTGGGGGCAGTCGCCGTCGATGACCTGCTCTACGTGGAGCACTATCCGCAGCCCGAAACGAAGACGCCCGTGCAGGGCAGGCGCCGGGAGGGGGGCGGGTTGGCCGGCACCGCGCTGGCAGCCTCAGCTCGCCAGGGCGCGAAAGCTGCCTATTTCGGCATTTTGGGGGATGATGAACTCTCTCACTTCACGCTGCGCGAGTTCGAGCGTGACGGCGTCGATTGCTCGATGGTGATCCGGCGTGCCGGCGCCCGGCCCATCCACTCCACGGTGATCATCGAAGCCTCCACCGGGCAACGTACCATTCTCTTCACCCGCGCCGGCTTCACCACGCCGCAGCCGGATGAGGTCCCCGCGGCGCTCATCTCTCGATGCCGCGTGCTCTTCCTCGACCACACGGTGGCCGAGGCGGGAGTGCGCGCAGCGAGCATCGCCCACGAGTATGGCATCCCCGTACTCGCCGACCTCGAGCGGGATACCGGCCCGAAGCTGGCGGAGCTGCTCCCCCTGATCGATCACCTGGTTCTGGGGATTCGCTTTGGGTCACGCCTGACGGGCGAAGAGGATCCTGTCGCGATCACGCGCGCGCTGGCGGGCCCTTCGCGCGCTAGTTGCGTGGTGACGGCAGGAGAGCGCGGCTGCTGGTACTCCGTCGCCGGCGGGGAGGTGCGTCACCTTCCGGCGTTCCCGGTGCGCGTCGCCGACACCAACGGGTGCGGCGACGTGTTCCATGGGGTCTACGCGGCGCAGCTTGCGCAAGGCGCGAGCATCGACGCGGCGGTGCGCTTCGCGAGCGCAGCGGCCGCGATCAAGGCCACGCGGCCCGGGGGAAGATCGGGAATCCCGCAACACGGCGAGGTGGAACGCTTCCTTGCAGAGAGGCGCTAACAGCAGCGCGCAACGGAGGCGGGCAAAAGCAGGGGCGCGACGGGCGCCCAGACGGCCCTGCGCCCTACTCCTCGCCGGCCGGCGGACGCAACGGGAGGTAGAAGCTGAAGAGGCTCCCCTTCTCCACCTCGCTCTCCACGGAGACACTCCCCCCGTGGGCTTCTACCAGGTGCTTCACCAGGTAGAGGCCGATGCCGCACCCATACGTCTGGCGCTTATCGCGGTTGTCGAGACGGTGGAAGCGTTCGAAAATCCTCGGTAGTTCATCGCGCGGGATGCCTACCCCCTGGTCACGCACCGAGACGCGAACGCCATCATCCGCGGGGGTGACCTGGATCAGGACCTCGCCTCCGCCGGGCGAGAACTTGATCGCGTTGCTGACGAGGTTGATCAGCACCTGCTCGATCTTCGCCTCGTCTCCGAGGATGGGAGGAAGCCCGGGAAAGAGATCGGCGCGCAGGGTGTGCTTCGATACATAGGCGCGTTGTGCCTCCACCACGCGCTCGGCCAGCGCGGCGATGTTCACCGGCGCCAGCGTCAACTCCAGCCGCCTTCTGGATTCGATCCGCGAGAGGCTGAGGAGATCGCCGATCAGGCGCGAGAGCCGTTCGCATTCGGCATCCACAATCTGATAGAACTCCTGACGTGTCTTCAGATCGTAGAACCCGCCGGTGTCCTGACGTAGGGTCGAGATGAAGCCCCGGATCGTGGTGAGGGGTGTGTTCAGCTCGTGCGAGATGGTGGAGAGGAAAGCGGATTTCATCCGTTCGAGGCTGCAAATCTCGGAGATGTCGTTGAACACCAGCGCCACGCCGATGAGGTCGCCGCTATCGGTGCCCCGGACGAGCGCCGTCTGGATCTGAAAGACGGCCTCGTGCTCTTGCCCGCTGCCCGGATCGGCAAAGGTGAGCGTCAGCTCCGCCTGAGAGACCTCTTGGTTGGCCGCGAGGGCGAGGCGCAGCATCTCTTTGACCTGGTCGTTGGCGATCACCTCCGCGAAGGGCTTGCCAATATGCGCATGGCCCTCGAGCCCCAACACCGCCCCGGCAGAAGCGTTCATCAGCATCACCCGGCCGTCGGTGCCTACGAGGACTAACCCGGCGGAGAGGCTCTCGATGGTGGCCGCCATCTTGTTCTTCTCCTCGATCACCTCGAAGAGAAGCTTGGCGTTGGCGATGACCGCCGCCGCGTTGCGCGAGAGCACGCCGAGAAGATGCAGATCCTCTTCGCCGAACTGCCCCCCGTAGCGCTTGTCGAAGACGTGGAGAACGCCGATGATCTTTCGGTCGGTGACGCGGCCCTGATCATCGCGCTTCTCGATGGTGAGGGGCACCGTGGCGGCGTTGCGCGCCTGGAGCACCTCCACGATCCACCGCTCCGCGCGCTCATCCGAGGCCATATCGTGGACGACCAGGGGCTGACCCGTCTGAAACACCGCCCCAGTGACACCGCGCGCATCGGGAATCCGGAAAGCGCGCAGCTGCTCGTCCGTCAATCCGAACGCCGGCCGGTGAGCGAAAAGCTCCATGGTCCGCGGATCGTGCAAGAGGAAAACGCACTTCTCCGCCTGGAGGATCATGGCGATTTTGGTGACCAGACGCTTGAGCGTCTCCTCCAGCTCGGGCTCGGTGGTAATTGGGGAGGAATCGAGGGGAGCCGCCGCGGAGATCCCCCCCGCGGGCTGGTGAGGAAGCGACACGGGCGCACCATGCGCCTCCAGCTCCTTGATTCGGGCGTCACGCGCGCACAGCGACGCTTCCAGCTCCCGCACGCGCGAGTCCTGGCGCGCCACCACCGCTTCCAGCTGGCGAGCACGTTCCACCGCCTTCTGGAACTGCTGTGTGATCACCCGAACGTCATCTACCACTCTTGTTCCCTGGGGCATACGACATCCTGCGCGCGGGGGCGGCCCCGCCT
>DUUU01000638.1 GCA_012841485.1 Armatimonadota bacterium | reverse complement strand
GGCAACATTCTGGCGGCCACCCTGGCGCCGGCCATTGGCGCTGCCTGGACGAACCGCCGCGATCCGCCCGAGGATCCTCTCTCCAGAAGCACGCGGCTTGCCTTGAGCGGTAGCCTCGATCCAGATGAAGTGCTTCAGCTGGTCTCCGAGATGGCGCGGGAGAGGCTGGGCGCTCAGGTATGCGTGGCCCTCTCGTTCCAGGATGCGCGTTCCTTCCGGGTGCGTATTGCAGCCGAGTGGGAGGATGCCGATATTGGCATCGACCTCATCGGCGATGGCCTGGCATCGCAGGCGCTCCGCCTGGGCCGGGCCGTCTGGATATCGGATTGCGTGCGCCCGCCCCGCATCCTCCCGCGCGAGGTTGCCGCGCGCGTTCCACTGCGTTCCGGCATCGCGGTGCCGCTCCAGGAAGGCGACCAGGTGACTGGAGCCATCCTGGCATACCACTCGCTGCGCCGCGACTACTCGGCGGATGAGGTGCGCTTGCTCGCCTCGCTTGCCGCGCAAGCCGGGGCCGCTTTGCGCAACTGCGTCCTCTACGAGCGCCAGCGCCTCGTGGCCGAAACGGTGCAGCGCGCTCTCGCTCCCAGGCTGCCGCCCATCGTCGAGGGGGTGGATGTGGGGCAGCTCTACCTCCCGAAAGCCGACCAGATCGGGGGCGATCACTATGACCTCATCCCGCTGGGCGGGGGGCGGCTCGGGATCGCGATGGGCGACGTGGCCGGCAGCGGTCTGCGTGCGGCCATCCACACCACGATGGCGCGCTATATGGCCCGTGCCTTCGCGTTTGAGACGCCTAGTCCCGGAACCATCCTGCAAAAGCTGAACGAGGCGATCTGCACCGAGGGCCATTCCGAGGTCTTCCTCACCCTTTTCTGCGGGGTGTTGCACTCTTCGGGGCGGCTGCACTACGCCAACGGCGCGCATCCCTATCCGATCTTGCGCCGTGCCGGCCGAAACGCGCCCCTCTTTCTGGAAACGACGGGCACGGTTGTTGGGATCATCCCCGAGCAGCATTACGAGGAGCGCGAGGTGCGCCTCCACTCCGGCGATATCCTGCTCCTCTACACCGACGGAGTCACCGAGGCGGAACATGGCGGAGATCTCTTCGGGTTCGAGCGCCTTGAAGCCGCGGTGCGCGAGTGGCAGGGCGACCATCCTCAGGGGTTGGTAGACCACATCGTCCGGCGCGTGCGCGAGTTCGCCGGCGGGCGCATCCGTGATGACCTGGCCCTCCTGGCAATTCGCGTCCGTTGAATGCCTCTCGAACTCATGCGGAGATGGCGCTATCCGCAGATAGGCACAGATAACTGGAATTGGATGGATTACCGGGTCGATGCGAGGCCGGGCGCGGCAGCGATCTCGCGGGCCGCGTCCATCCCGCTGCGAACGGCGCCCTCCATCGTGGCCGGCCATCCGGTATCGGTCCAATCGCCCGCCAGGAAGAGGTTGCGCAGTGGCGTCCGCGCTGGAGGCCGGCGCGCGTCGCATCCCGGAAGGGGCGCGAACGTCGCGCGCCGCTCCTTGAACACGACCGCGCGCAGGAGCCGGGCGTGCCGTGCCTCCGGCAGGGCATCGCGGATCTCCTCGAATAGCTGTCGGAGGAGGTCTTGCCGCGGCTTGCCTGCCAGGGCACGCGCGGCGCTGGTGACGAGCGCCAGGTGGAAGCCTCCCTCGCAGGTCCCGAAATCGTGCGTTTTGTTGAAGAACCAGTGCACCGAACGCCCGAGGAGCGCCGCGTGGGGGAGGGAGGTGACCGGCTGGTCCAGCCAGAGATGGGCGGCCACAATGGGGGAGGGCTGCAAGCCCTGGGGACGCGAGAAGAAAGGGTGCCTGGCAAGCTGGGGCGGGAGAAGCCGGGAGAGCTCCGGGTAGGGCACGGCGGTGAGGTAGCAGTCGGCGTGCAGCCGTGTCCCATCCGAAAGATCGACGCCGGTGACCGCGTTGCCCTCCACCTGGAGGCGGGCGGTCTCTGCCCGGTAGAGCACGCGCGCGCGCCGCTGGGAGAGATAGGCCTCTGCGGGGGCCGCGTGCATCTCAGAGAGGGGGCGTTTGGGCACGCCGAGTTCCCATCCATCGCGCCTGGCGAGGAACATCTCGCGGAGGACAAGCAAGGCGTAGCTCGCGCTGACGTGCTCCGGCTCCTCGTTCAGCGCGCTGGCAATCACCGGCCGCCAGAAGGCATCGACCGTCCGTTTTGTCTGCCCGCGCCGTTGCAGCCAGTGGGAGAAGCTCTCCTCCGATGACCCGGCCCCGCCTGATAGGGCCCCAAGGAACGCCCGGGCAATCGCGAGCTTGTCACGGATCGGCAGGAAGCGAAGGCGCGCGAAGCCGGGCGCCAGATGCAAAGGAGCGGGGAGTCTGGCGGCGCCCAGGGACGAGATGGCCCCGCGCTCGTCAATGAAGGCGATCTCGCGGTCGAAACGAACCTGGTCGCGCACGCCAAGACGCGCGTAGAAATCGAGCAGCGCCGTGCAGCTTCGCATCAGCACGTGCTGGCAGTTGTCGACCGGCTCAGGCAGGCCGCGAAGCCGTACGGAGGTGGCCCTCCCGCCCAGTATAGAGCGACGCTCGACCAAAGTGACCGCGAAGCCCAGATCCGCCAGGGCGCACGCCGCCGAGAGGCCCGCCAGCCCGCCTCCGATGACGATCACGCTTGCGATGGCCGCGTCTCCCCTCCGTTGCGATAGCGCCACCACGCCCGCAGGGCAATGGCGACCTTGCGTGACTTCGGCATGGCGACCCGCCTGGAGTAGACATCGAAGCCGCTGCGCTCCATGCAGTCCAGGATGCCCTGATACACGCCGACCATCGCCATCAGGCAAGCGCGGCTGTCTGGCGAGACGCACGGGAGCAGGCGGTCGACGCTCTGGTAGTAGCGCCAGGCGCGCTCCACCTCGAAACGCATCAGGGCTTCGAAACGCTCGTCGCGCACTTGCCCGGCTATCTCCCGCTCGCCATAGTCGAAGCGCCGCAGGTCCTCCTCGGGCAGGTAGATCCGCCCCCGGGCGGCATCTTCGCGAATGTCGCGCAAGATGTTGGTCAGCTGGAAGGCGATTCCGCACTCCTCAGCCGCGAGTTCCGCGCCCTCGCCCTCATACCCCCAGACATGCAAGCAGATCAGACCGACGGTGGATGCCACCCGGTAGCAATAGTCGTAGAGCGCCTCGAAGGTGGGGTAGCGGCGGACCGAGAGGTCCATCTCCGCGCCATCCAGGAGCAAGTGAAAGTAGCGCCCGGGGATGGCGTAGCGAGCGACGGCGTCACTGAAGGCGGGGAGGCAGGGATCGCCCGCGCAATCGCCGTGGAGCGCGGCATCGAGGGCGCGTCGCCACCGGTGAAGCTGGCCCGGACGCGCGTCGGGAGCGGCCTCATCGGCGCTGTCGTCGCAGCCGCGCAAGAAGGCGTAGATGGCGTAGAGCGCGCGTCGCTTCTCGCGCGGCAGGAGGCGCAGCCCCCAATAGAAGCTCTGAGCACACCGGCGGGTCACCCGGGCGCAGTGGCGATAGGAGTCCTCCAGTGACCTGCTCACTTGGCCGCCCCAAATCCGATGTCCTCCAGGAGAGCGCCCGCGATTAGTGCCGCCTTACGCGCCCGCGAGAGCGACGGGCGCCGGGTGAGAACATCATAGCCCTGGCGCTCGATCAGGCGGAGCACCTCTTCGCCGCCCCGGGCAAAGAGCCGGATATCACTACGCACTCGCCGATCGACCATTCCGATCAAGGGGGTGCCCCGCGCGAAGAGGTCGCGCGTTCTCTCCACCTGGCAGCGGATCAGCGCGGCGAACTCGGGGGTAAAGAGCCGCCGGGCGATCTGCTCTTCACTCACGCCAAAGCGCTCCTGGTCCTCACGCGGGAGGTAGATCCGGCCTTTGTCCAGGTCGACGGTGACATCCTGCCAGAAGTTGGCGAGCTGGAGCCCGGTGCAGATGCAATCGGAGAGGCGCATCCGCTCCTCGTCGCGATAGCCGCACAGCATGAGCACTAGCCGGCCCACCGGATTCGCCGAGT
>DUUU01000637.1 GCA_012841485.1 Armatimonadota bacterium | reverse complement strand
CCAGAAGAATACCGCCCCGACAACCCGTGAGGCCGGCACGGTCCGCCTCCGTCCCGCCGCGCCGGCGGCGCCGGCGCTGGGGCCGGCTGGCGCTGGCCATCCTCCTGCTCCTGGCGATTGGCACGGGCGTCTTCGCCGGCATGTGTGCCTACCAGGTGCTCGCTGGCCTGGATGGCGGCAGGTCCGCGGGGGGCATCCAGGCGCTCGCGGAGACGCCTTTCGACAACAAGCAAAAGGTTTTCATCCTGGTACTCGGCGTGGATGAAAAGAGCCGCCTGATCAAGACAGACGGCCGCCGGACCGATACGATGATCCTGCTTGCGGCCGACCTGGAGCAGAAGCGCCTCGCCGCGCTCTCGCTCCCGCGCGACACCCGGGTGCAGATCCCGGGCCGCAGCGGCCATGATAAGCTGAACGCCGCGCACAACTACGGGGGCGTTCCGCTGGTGCGCCAGACGGTAACCCAGTTGCTCGGGATCCCGATTGACCGCTTCGTGAAGACGGACGTAGCCGGCTTTCGGGCGATGGTCGATCTCATCGGTCCGATCGAGATCGACGTTGAAAAGCGCATGGATTACGATGACAACTGGGGGAATCTGCACATCCACCTCAAGCCCGGCCGGCAACTGCTCGATGGCGAGAAGGCGATGGGCTATGTGCGCTTTCGCCACGATTCCACCGGCGACCTGGGGCGGATGAAGCGCCAGCAAAAGTTCATGCGCGCCGTCGTGCGCCAGCTCTTCACCATGGGCAACATCGCTCGCCTCCCCCAGATCATTGAAAAGGGGATGGAGTATATCGAGACGGATCTCACCGCGCGCGAGCTCCTGGTGCTCGCCAACCTGGCGCGCGACGTCACCATGTCGCAGATCACCACGGAAACGCTGCCGGGAACGCCGCGCTACATCCGTCAGGTCAGCTACTTTGTGCCGGACGAGGAGCGCACGGCCGCCCTCATCCAGAAGCTCTTCTTCAGCGAGGTGCAGGTGGCGCGTGCCACGGTGGAGGTGCTCAACGGCAATGGGCTCCCTGGCATCGCGCGCGAAGCCGCTCGCCAGGTGAGCAAAGGCGGGTTCCACGTTTCGCGGACCGGTAACGCGGACAACTATGACTACGAGAGGACCGAGGTGCGAGCTGACGAGGAGCACCTGGCGGATGCCCGTCGCGTGGCCTCTCTCCTCGGCCTCGGAGAGACCGCCGTGGTAGATGTACCGGAAGAGCCGGTCGGGGCGCGCGAGGCTCCCCGCAAAGAGCCGCGCATCATCGTCGTGCTCGGCAAAGATTACCGGCCATGAAGTGTCCGCGGCCGGCGACCCCAATCGTCTAGGGATCGCATGGTCCTGGAGGGTTCCGATTTGACATCAGAAGAGAAAGCAAGGCTGGCAGCCACAGCCGCTCAAGACCTGAAAGCCAATGAAGTCGTCGTCCTGGACGTGCAAGGCCAGACGCAGCTCGCCGATTTCTTCGTCGTCTGCAGCGGCACCAGCGATGTCCACATCCGGGCGATAGCCGATGCGATCATCGAGAAGCTTCGGGAGAACGGCATCGAGAAGCCCCGGCGTGAGGGGGTGCAGGCGGCGCGCTGGGTTCTCCTCGATTACGACGATGTGGTGGTACACATCTTCTCCACCGAGGAGCGCGAGTTCTACAATCTGGAGTCGTTCTGGAGCGGCGCACGGGTGCTTGAGCTGACCGAGGAGTCGCGCGGCCAGCGAGAGCCTGCCATCGCCTGAGCGCCCGAACAGGCGCGCGCAGCGCATCGCGGCACGGGCGCGGTGCGGTTGTGATCACGCGTTCGGCCGGCCGGCTCGCGTTCCAGCCGGGCCCGCATCCGTGGGCATTCCGCGCAGGCTGGGCGCCGCATCGCCGGCCCGCCGAACGCCCCCGCACGACGCACCCGCGTTCTCTGCCGCCATCTGGCGGCAGGATCTCGCCGTGATGCAGGGAATAGCAGCTTATGAGCACTGATGAGACAGCAGAGCGGGTGGATCGGCTGTTGACCACGGCTCACGTGCAGCGCATGCGGGGCAACCTGGAGGAGGCGCGTCGCGCCTGTGAGGAGGCCGTCGCCCTGGATCCTGAATGCGCCACGGCCCTCGACATGCTGGGGGATCTCGCGGCGGCGCGCGGAGAACTCGAAACCGCGATGAAGCACTATCGCGAGGCGTTTCGACTCGACCCGCGCCCGGCAACCGAGGAGAAGATCGCCCTCCTTGCCCTGCGCATCGACGAGAGGAAGCGCGGGGAGTTGAGCACCGAAACGCGCTTTTCCAGTGGCTCGCGGAAGCGCCTGAATCCCTCTCTCGCCTGCATGTTGAGCATGCTCTTCCCTGGCCTCGGCCAGCTCTATAACGGCGAGTACCGGAAAGGACTGGTTTTCGCCCTTCTCTGGGTGCTGCTCTTGCCAAACCTCTATGCGGTCTTCTCCGCGCTTCTCAGTCCGCTGGTGGGCCACGGCTCCAAACCGATCTCCGGATTTGCGTGGTTTATTGCGTTGGGGCAAATCGGCCTGGTGGTCGTCGCCTTGACCGATGCCTCGCTCTCCGCGGTTGCCATCAACCGGGGAAAGACGCAGGAGAAGAGCGGCTGGGAAATCTGAGCGAACGGGAGTGAAGGCAGGCGATCCGCACTCCCGCCCGGCGTCTCCACGCCCAATCCCCTTCCCGTGCATCCTGCATGCCGGGGATCGCCTGGAGACACCGAGCGGAAGTAGTGAGTGTCAGCGGAGTTTCTAGGCAACGCCGGAATTCACGGGCGCAGCGGCTTCTTTCGCCGCGGCGGCAGCGCGCGTATTCTCCTCGATGGCGATCACGAGGTTGATCCCCTCGGCCAGCCCGAGCAGCACCAGCCAGTTCGCGGCACCCAGCACGAGAAGCAGCACGCCGGCCAAGAACGCGTTCCCTGGCAGCATGGCCTCGACACTCGTTGGCAGGTCTGCCGGGATGAACGAGACCGAGAAGGCCAGCTTGATCGCCGCGGCGGCGAAGGCGAT
>DUUU01000636.1 GCA_012841485.1 Armatimonadota bacterium | reverse complement strand
TGAAGAGGTTGACCGTGCCCTGCTCGGCGGCGTTGAGGTACGCCGCCACGCCGCCCTCCTCCACGCCGTCGATCAGCTCCTCTTTCTTGATCCCCATGAGATCCATCGACATGCTGCACGCCACCAGCTTCACGCCGGCATGCCGGGCGGAGCCGATCAGGTCCGAGAGCATCGGCACCTTCTTCTGACGCATGATCCCCTTGATCATCGAAAGGCCCATGCCGCCCAGGTGCATCTTCGAGAGCGCCAGCTTCTCCGCACCACGCGGCATCATCCAGCCGAACAGGCGCTCGATCAGGTTCTTCGATACCGACGCGCCCTCGGGGCGGCGCAGCACATTCAGCCCCCAGAAGGTGAAGAATAGGGTGACCTCGCTGCCCATCGAAGCCGCGCCGTTGGCAATCACGAACGCCGCCATCGCCTTGTCAAAATCACCGCTGAAAACGACGATGGTCTTCTTCTTGCTTGTCACCCCGGAAGCCACCACGGGCAACGGATGCCCCTTCGCGACCACGGCGCGCAGGGTACCGTTCTTGCGCGCCAGCTCCACGAGGGTGTGGCCGGTGCTCTGGCACCAGGAACCGATATCCGAGGCAAATCCCGGGTCGGTGGTGGTGATCGCCACCGCCTCGCCCTCCTTGAGAGTCTTCACCTCCGCCGCGAGGCGCATCACCGGTCCGGGGCACTGCAGCCCGCACGCATCCAGCTCGCGCGTGATGGCAACGCTCGGTCTATGATGGCTGGCCGGTGGCAGGCCCCCGGCCCCGGTATCGTCAGTCATGCTCTCCGGCGGGGTCACTGACCGGGGCTGCGCGCTCTCCGGAAGGCTGGCCAGGTACGTCTTGTAGCCTCCGCTGAGGTTGCGGCACCGGAAACCGTTCTGGCTCAGGATTCGGCACGCCACGTAGCCACGCATCCCCACCTGACAGAAGGCGAGAATCTCCTTTTCTCGCGAGAGCTCGCCCAGGCGGCCGCGGAGCTGGGACAATGGGATCGAGAGCGCGCCCGCGATAGTCCCCAGGGCCAGCTCTTCGGGTTCGCGCACATCGAGGAGCTGCTGCCCGGGCCCCGGCTCAAGCACCTCCTCGACATGGCACTGGGCCACATCTCCACGAAGAGTGTTGGCGGCCACGAAACCCGCGTAGTTCACCGGATCCTTGGCCGACCCGAACGGCGGCGCGTAAGCGAGTTCCAGCTCCTCCAGATCGAGCACGGTCATGCCTGCGCGGATGGCGACCGCGAGCACATCGATGCGCTTGTCCACGCTCTCGCCGCCCACGGCCTGTGCGCCCATCAGCCGGCCACTCTCCGGATCGAACAGGACCTTCAGCGTGAGCGGGGTAGCGCCCGGATAGTAGCTGGCATGGCTGGCCGGATGCACGTACACCTTCTCATACGCCACCCCGGCCCGCTTGGCCGCCTTCTCATTCATGCCCGTGCATGCCGCCACCTGGTCGAACACCTTGCAGATGCCGGTGCCCTGAGCGCCTCGGTAGGTGCTCTCGCGACCAAGGGCATTGTCGGCCGCGATCCGCCCCTGGCGGTTTGCCGGCCCGGCGAGTGGAACGACCGTGCGCGTGCCCCCCACCAGGTCCACGACCTCGACGGCATCGCCCACGGCGAAGATATCCGGGTCACTCGTGCGCATGCGCGCATCCACCAGAATACCGCCGCGCTCGCCAATCGCCAGGCCGGCTTCGCGCGCCAGCTTCACATCCGGCTTCACGCCGATGGCGAGAAGGACGAGACCGCACTCCACGCTCTCTCCGGTGCTCAGATGGGCGCGCAGCCCGGTTTCGGTCTCCGTGAAGCGCGTCACAGAGGTCTCCAGGCGTAGATCGACGCCATGCATGCGCAGCGTCTGGTGCAGAGGCGCGGCCATCTCGGGGTCGAGCGGCGCCATCACCTGGGGCGCCAGCTCCACCAGCGTCACGCCAATCCCGCGCTCGCGGAGGGCTTCGGTGAGCTCCAGGCCGATGAAGCCGCCGCCGATCACAAGGGCTCGATCCACCTTACCCTCGGTCATCGTGGCGAGGATCGCGTCCATATCGGCCAAAGAGCGCAGCGTGCGCACCCGCGGCGAGTCGGACCCGGGGATCGGCGGACGCACCGGCTCGGCGCCGGGACTCAGGATCAGCTTGTCATAGGGGATGCGCTCCTCGGCGCCGCTCGCCACGTTGCGCGCGACCACCTCCCTGCGCTCGCGATCGATTGCGACGGCTTCCGTGCGAGTGCGCACGTCGATGCGGTAGCGCGTGCTCAACAGCTCGGGGGTTGCCACCAACAGCTTCTCGCGTTCGGCAATCACCCCGCCGATATGATAGGGCAGACCGCAGTTGGCGTAGGAGATATGCGGGCCCCGCTCCAACAGGATGATCTCCGCATCCTCTGAGATGCGCCGCGCCCGCGTTGCGGCGGACGCTCCGCCTGCCACTCCACCAATCACAACAATCCGCGTGCTTCGAGGCATTCGAATGCTCCTTCTCCAAAGGGGAATCGCTCACGAGAGGATGCCGCGCCTCGCCCGCAGCCCTCCTCTGATTTAGATACCGGCCACGCGCCGAGGATTCGCATCCATTTTCGGAATCTTCCGGCCATGCCACTACCGCGGATGAAGGGAATGGATCCCGATGCGAGATCCTGCCTCCGGCCCCATAGGCGCGCGTGCTTACGCGCGCGCGGCGACTGCCACGAGGCCGAAAGCTCACCCAGGATTCCCGCCCATCCTGCAATCCCAGCAAGCCGCCGCCCTGCTTGCCGCCCCCCCCTCAAAGATGCTATAATGGCGCCGTGAAGCTCATCGACCGCTATGTGGTGCGCGAGTTAGGGGTGCCGTTCGGCATCGGGATCTCCGTTGCCGTGATGCTCCTTATCGGCACGCTGCTTTTCAACAATGCCAGTGAGTTCATCTCGCGTGGTATCCCGCTGTTGTTGGTGATCAAGCTGGTCCTCTATCGCGCGCCACAGTTCTCGGTGATCGCCATGCCGATGGCGATGGGCTTTGCCGCTTCGCTCGCAATCAACCGTCTGGCCCGCGATAGCGAGATCACACCGATGCGGATGGCGGGAATCCCCTTCCGGCGGATCGTGCTTCCCCTCGCGGGGGTCGGCGCCATCGCCAGCGTAGGCTCCTACCTCCTCGCGGAGAAGGTGGCTCCCTGGGCGAACGAAAAGGGGAATCAGATCGTCCGTCAGATATGGATGCAGTCGGTGGTGCCAACGATTCAGCCAAACGTCGTTTTTAGGGCGGAGGGCTACACCTTCTACGTGGGCTGGCTCAATAAGGCGAGCAAGGAGCTGTTTCACCTGCGTGAAGTGCTCGTCTACGACACCCGTCGCCCGGGCTATCCGGTGTGGTATGTGGCCCCGGAGGCGACCACGACGCGGCGTTTCTGGACCCTGCGGCGCGTCGTCCGCCGCGACATTGGCAAGGATGGCCTTTCAACCGTCGAGACCTACCTTCCCGAGTTGACAATCGACCTGAAGAAGGATATGGACTTCATCGGAGGCGTGTCAACCCCCGAGGAGATGACCGGCGAGCAGTTGATGGCGCAGATCCGCATGCTGAACGAGACAGGCGCGCAGAACCTGGCGCGCACCTACGCGGTGCAATACCACTCGCGTTTCGCTCTGCCGCTGGCATGCCTGATCCTGGCGGTACTGAGCGCTCCGCTCAGCCTGCGCTTCTCGCGCGGCGGCACCTTTGTCGGCATCCTGGTCAGCATCATCATTGGGTTCCTCTACTGGAATATCATGCTCCTCACCAAGATATTGGGTGAAAACGGGGTTTTCCCCCCACTCGTCGCGGCGTGGTCGATGAACGCCCTCTTTGGTGTCGTCGCCGCGATTCTGGTGTGGCGCACGGGGTGAGCGACCCCGACGTCTATCGGAAATCGGCAAAGTACCCCGCATGAGAAGCGTTGTTGGAGGGTTGGCGGCATCATCGCCCGGCGCCAGGTTATCGCCGTGCCGGGGCGTGGCGCGCGCGCAGCGCGAGGGTCGGCCTCGCCATAGTGCGGGCGTGCGGGCGGCTCTTCTGCGGGCGCTTCTCCTTGCCGTCTGGCTCCTAAGCCTCCCCTTTACCTCGGTCGCGACTGCGAACGACACGGGCGACCCGGCACCACCCCTCGCCGCGGTGGAGGCCTCATCTGCGCCCCTGGAAACCCCGGAGGCTGCCGTGCAGCCTGTGGCTCCCGCGCCGGCACCCACCGGCAAGGAGATCCCCTTCCGCATCCTTGAAGCCGATTCCATCAGCTATGACGAGCAATCGAACCGTTTGGTCGCTCAGGGGCACGTGGCGGTGGAGTATCGGGATTACCAGGTCTCCGCGGATGTTCTGGCCGCCGACTTCGAGGAGCGGGTGGCAACGTTCCGCGGGCGCGTGGTACTCACCACGCCCGAGCGGGTGATCCACGGCACGCTCCTCTCGCTCGATCTGCGCTCGCGCGCCTATGCGTTCGAGGGCGCGAGGATGCTGCTGGCCCCTCAAGAGGTGCAGATGGGCGCGCAACAGCCCCTCTACGCCTCAAGCGCGCGCATTGATGGGAGACCCGGAGAGGTCTCCGTGAAGAAGGGCGGGATCACTTCCTGTGACCTAGGCTCGCCCCATTACCTCTTCGATGCCAAGACGATCCAGGTGATTCCGGGAAAGCGGCTCACGGCGCGCAAGGTTTCCGTCTACGCCCTTGGGCACAAGCTGATCACCCTCCCCGGCCTGACGATTCCCCTCTCCTCGTTCGATACGCCGCGGAGCAACCGGTTTGTGCCCCTCTTTGGTCAGAGCCTGGACGAAGGCTACTTCATGAAAGCCGCCTACTTCTACGTTCTCGGCTCGCTCGTCGGGAATCTGCGCCTGGACCTGATGTCGAAGAAGGGCACCGGCATCGGCCTCGATCAACCCTATGATTTTCCGAACTACTCCGGCGGGATCCACGTGTACCAGCTCAACAACCGGCGTGATAACCGCAGGGACTTTAGCGCACGCGTTGATCACCAGCACCAACTCGGGGAGTTTGCCCTCCGCTTTGGCGGCGACTACCGCTTGAACTCGCTCCCCTACGCCACGGCGGACAGCTCTAGCCTGCTGACAGACCTGGCGATCACCCGGCGTGGCGCCGATGGAACCACCACCGACCTCGGCTTCAACCGCAGCGCCAGCGCCTATAGCGGGACCACCACCGGCAACTGGCTCGCGCGCCTCCGTCACTCGCAGAGTTTTGGCCCTGTGCGCGCCAACCTGAGCATGGATATGAGCCAGCCGTTCGGGATGAGCACGGCCTCCTCCGGGCGCCTCAGTTCCAGGTTGGACCTCCAACACTCGAACCGGCTTTTCGATGCCGGCCTGCTCATTGACCGCATCGATACCCTGGGCGGCACCGCGAACTTCTTTCCGGGGATGCAGCACCTCCCGGAGTTGCGCCTGGCCACGGCAAGCCATCGCCTGACCAACTCCAACTTCTTCACGAAGACGCTACCCGTCTCGATGGAGCTGCGCGTCGGCAACCTGCGCGAGGGTGGCTATGCGCTCTCTGGCTCCTCGACGGCGCCCTCGATGACTGAGCGGCTGCGCACCTATTTCCGCCTCACCAGCGCCCCGCAGGTGTTGCCATCCGAGGGCCGGTTCGCCGTGACGCTCCCGGTCGATTTCCAGCAGAATTACTACCGGGAGGATGAAGCGATGTGGGCGGCTGGCATCAGCCCGGCGCTCACCTACCGCATGGGGCCCTCGTCGCTCATCTCGCTCAACTACTCGCTGATGCGCAAGAACGGATACACGCCGTTCACCTCCGATTACGCCCCCGAGGCGCACCAGCTCTCGCTATCGGCCACGTTTGGCAGCCGGATCCGGCGTG
>DUUU01000635.1 GCA_012841485.1 Armatimonadota bacterium | reverse complement strand
GGACGGCGGCCGCGGCGGCCGCGCACACGCCCGAGCCGCACGCGAGCGTCTCTCCCACGCCGCGCTCCCAGATCCGCAGGCGCAGGCGGCCGTAGACCTCCGCCTGGCACCACAGGACGCTGGTCCGTTCCGGGAACCACTCGTGCGTCTCGAGCGCCGGGCTCACCGAGAGGAAGAGCGCGTCGTCGGGCAACTCCTCGCGGAAAAGGACGGTGTGCGCCGTGCCCGTCGAGAGCGCCGTGAGGACGAGGGGGTCGCCGGCCACCTCGAGGGGCACGCCCACGAGGGGATCCACCGGGCCCCGCGCCGGGATAGCGGCGGCTTCCCAGCGTGGCTCCCCCATGTTGGCCTCAATCTCCGGTGCCTCATCGCCCGGAAGAAAACGGATCCGGCGCGTGCCCTGGATCGTCTCAAGGATCAGCTCCCGCTGTCGATGCAAGCCGGCCGCATGGAGATAGCGCCCGATGCAGCGCAGGCCATTCCCGCAGAAATCCTCGGTGCCATCCGGGTTGAACATGCGCATCCGGTAGTGCGCCCGCGTCGAAGGGAGCACGATCAGCAGCCCATCAGACCCAATGCCCCGGTGACGATCACACAGGCGGGGCGCAAGCGGGGCCCACGGCAGCTCCGGCTCCTGCAAGCAATCGAAGAGGATGAAGTCGTTGCCGGCGGCCTGGACCTTGATAAAGCGTCTCTTGCTCACGCGTCGCCTCCGGCAGCCGGGTCCGCGGGGCTGAGTCGCTCGAAGCGTAGCTCCATCCGGTGCGCCAGGTTCCGGAACCACTCGCCATCAGGGTTGACCAGGGGGAACCACCACGCCGTCGGACGCAGGTTGCTCTGCGGCAGTCCGAGCGAGACCAGGAGGGCGCGGCGAACGAGTTGGAGTTTGGCGCGCTCCGCCTCCTTCTCCACCTCGGCAATCGCCTGGCGCGCGGCAGCCGCCGCGGGGCCCTTCTCGTTCCCCATGCGCGCCTTGCGCACCTCTTTTGCCTCTTTCTCCAGGGCCGCCACGCGCTCGCGCCGCGCGCGAATCTCCGCGTCCACACGCGCCCGAGGTGCCTCGTGCGCCTCAATCTGCCGCTGCAGCTCATCCACCTCGGGCCCGTCAGAGATGCCCTCCTGAGCCAGCTCAAAGAGGCGCTCGCGCAGCGGCTTGATCGTCCGCCGGAAGCTCTCCCCTTTCTCTCGCTCCATCTCCTGGGCTTCGCTCTTCAGCCGCTGTATCTCCTCATAGATCTGCTGGCTTCGCTCTTCGTACACGCGCGAGCGATCGCGGATCTCCAGGAGCAGGTCCTGCGCGCGCGTATACTCCTCCAGGCGCTGCAGCCACACGCCATCATCTCGGGCGCCGAGGAAGGAGACCAACTCGCGCGGGCTCGAGAGCGCCGAGATCTCCTGGAGCAGGCGCTTCTCCGCGTCCACCACCTCCTGCCAGCGCGTCGCGAACTCCGTCGCCGTGACCACCGGCGCCCCAAAAGCGGCGGCAAGGTGCTCCGGCAGCCGGAACCGGGCGTCACACCCGGCGAGCGAATCCCAGGTGTGGTGGCAAACCCGCAGGATCGGGTAGAGAGGGACCGAGAACCCGCGATCCGCGAGGGTCTGCATCAGGCGCGCCGTGCGATGCACGTAGGCCGAGCCGCTCTCATGAAACACCAGGATCGCCTCGGCGGTCACCATGCACACAAAGACATGCCCCTTGCCGATGAGGGTTGTGCTCTGGCCAAAGCGATCCTCGACCACTTCGGCCAATTCACGTGCGCTCTCGACACGCTTTGGCGTCGGCAGCCAGATCGGCTCCGGGGTCTCCACCACCACGGCATCGTCCAGGACGCGCAAGGTACCACGTCCCGCCGGCACCACCAGATCGAACGGGATGGCGCCCTCGCCAAAGCGGTCGAGGGTGTAGGTGTTGCTTCCCTCGACGGCGGCATCGTACGCGGCACACGCGATCCCGCGCGATTCCGGCTTCAGGAAGAGATCGAGCAGGGCGAAGCGCGGGCGCTCCACCGTTTCGCGGTTGAAGAGGAAGAGATCGGTGGAGGTGAAGGTCGCCACGCGGTCGGGATTGCACCCGGCCAGCTTGCGGAAGAAGAGCCGGTGCGCCTCCTGATAGGCATCGGAGAGGAGCGCGCCCGGGTGCTCGCGGTCGAAGCGGCAGAGCCACTCGACCACCTCCTCGCCGAAGCGTTCGGCCGACTTGCGTGCCTCCTCCCCCTCCAGCAGGGCGGCACTCTCGCGGAAGCCCCACTCCAGGATCTCGGTCAGCCACGGGAGCACGTCGCTCAGGCGGATCTCGTGGGCGATGTGCCGGTGATGCCCCGTCTGCGCGATCCCCCGCCACCCCCACGCGGCGGTGATGCGGTCGATACACGCCTCACGCCCTTCGGGGCAGCCTTTGGCCACCTTCTCCACCTCAACGCCACACTCACGCAGGCGCTCGCGCGTGATCACCGTCTCGCTACCAAAGAGCATGGAGAGCTCGCCGGTTGCCACCCACAGATCGTGCGTGGTGCCGTCGTTGTGCTCAAGGATGGCAAAGGGCGCGTCGGTGGGCAAAGGCGCGGATGTCTTCGAGAAGTAGTCGTGGTCGTTCACGCCAACCGCAAAGGTGTGCGAACCTGGGGCGAGTGCTTCGAGCACCATGCACAGCGCCGCCTTCACCGGCTCGTCCCAAAACACCGTCTGCCCCAGGGCAACCAGAGGCACATCGGCGTAGTTGCTCCGCAAGCACGCGGCCACCTCCAGGGCCGACGGATGGAGTTTCTCTCTCTCGATCCTCAAATGCATCTCCCTCGCAGATCATCGTGCATCATCACTCGCGCGTGTGGCCCAGGCCGGCCAGCGGCATTCCACGTCGCGCCGGCAGGCGCGCCCAATGCGCCCCTAACGCCAGGTGCTTCCCGTCTCCACCTCCACGCAGAGGGGAACCTGAAAGTCCGACGTGGGCGGCTGCTCCATCACCGAGACGATGGTTCGCCGCAGACCCTCCGCCTCTTCTTCAGGCACCTCTACTACTAGTTCGTCATGAACCTGCAGGATCATTCGTGCGCGGAAAGCCGCGAGGTTGGGGGCCAGCCGGACCATCGCTAGCTTGATGATGTCGGCGGCGCTGCCCTGAATCGGAGCGTTGATGATCTGCCGCTCGGCCTGCCCGCGGACGCGCGCGCTGGACGAACCGAGGCCACTGGCATGCCGCCTCCGGCCCAGAAGCGTGGTGACATAGCCCTGCGCGCGTGCCCGCTCGACCATCTCGGTCATGTAGCGACGCACGCCGCCATAGCGCCCGAAGTAGGCCTCGATGTACCGCTCTGCCTGCGCCGGCGCAATGCCGAGCTGCGCCGCGAGCCCCTGGGAGCTCATGCCGTAGACCAGCCCGAAGTTGATCCCTTTGGCGACGTGCCTCTGCTCAGAGGTGACCGAATCGAGCGGCACCCGGAAGATCTCCGCCGCAGTGCGCGCGTGCACATCCTCCCCTTCCCGGAAGGCGGCCAGCAGACCGGGATCTTCCGAGTAGTGCGCCAGAATGCGCAGTTCAATCTGCGAGTAATCCGCGAAGACGAGCAAGTGCCCCGGCGCCGCGGCAAACGCCCTCCGGATCGTGTTCGCCGAGTCTTTGGGCAGGTTTTGCAGGTTCGGATGCGCGCAGCTAAAGCGCCCGGACCGGGCGCCGATCTGCTGGAAGCTGGGATGAACACGCCCCGTCACCGGCGAGACGCTCCGCAAGAGCCCCAGCGCGTAGGTGCCCCGGAGCTTGCTCAGTTCTCGGTGCTCCAGTATGAGCGCGGGCAGCGGATGCTTCCCGGCAAGCGCCTTCAGCGCCGGCTCTCCGGTGGAGGGCCCCATCGTTGTATGCCGCGTCGCGTTCAGCCCCAGCCGCTCGTAGAGGATGGTCGCGATTTGCCGCGGCGAGTTCAGGTTGAACCGGGTTCCCGCCGCCTGGTAGCAGGCCTCCGCCGTTGCCTCGATCTGCTTCTCCAGATCGGTTGCCAGCGCAGTCAGGTAGCCGGCATCCATGGCGACGCCGTCGCTCTCCATCTGCGCCACCACCGGGAGAAGCTCGCTCTCCAGCTGGAAGACCCGCTCCAGCGCCGCGGCGGCGATCTCGGGGGAGAGCTTCTCCCACAGGGAGAGTGTCGCATCGGCGTCATCACAGGCATAGCGGGCCACGAGCGCGGTCGGGAGTGACTGCAGTGGGTGCCGGCCGCGGGAGGTGAGCACATCGAAGGAGGTCATCTCGCGCCCGAGGTAGTGGCGCGCGCACTCCTTCAGGCCGTGGCTCCCCTCCTCGCGCACGAGATGCGCCAGGATCATCGTGTCGTAATATGGCCCGGCGACGCGCGCGCCTGCCCGCTCCAGCACGCGCAAATCGAACTTCAGGTTGTGCCCCACCTTGGGGCGGGTTTCATCTTCGAGCACAGGCCGGAGCGCATCGAGCACGCGCGACCGGTCCAGCTGCCGGCCGCGGGCGTGGCCAACTGGCACGTAACTCGCGCTCCCTGGCCTCGTGGAAAAGCTCAGGCCCACTAGCTCCGCGGCCATCGGGTCGAGCGCCGTCGTCTCGGTATCGAAGGCGATGAGCGGCGCCGCAGCCAGCTCGCGGAGTAGCTCTTGCAGGGCCTCCTCCGTATCGACGAGGCGGAAGCCCTCCGGAAGGTCCGGCTCCGCGCCCCCCACATCCTCCGTGAAGAGGGAAAGCTGGGCCACGGGCCGTGGCGGCTCGGCCGCTGCCTCGGCAGGGTTCGTCGATGGCGCGCGCGCCTCCCCATGGTTGTGCGCCGGCTCCGGCTCCAGGTTATCGAACAGGCTCAACTGCGGTCTCTTCATGCGTCAGCGGGCTCCCGGGCTCATTATACCCCTGCGATCCCACCCGCGTCCAGCATGGCGATGGTCTCCGGCAACAGAGAAAGGCCCCTCCCAGCGAGCATGGGAAGAGGCCTGAGGTGTTCCAGCGATAGAGGCGTATCGGCGGGCGCTACCAATCGGCCGTCCGGCCGGCGTCGAACTGGCAGTAGCGCAGCTTCTTCAGCCACTTCACGTGGCCATCCACGAAGAGGAAGTTTGCCCCGTCCGTATGCCGGAGGTACGACTTGCTGCCGCTGTTGAAGTTGTCCACGTGGTCCTTGCCGCGCCACCGCGGGCAGACGGCGTCGCCCACGGCGATGGTGTCGGCGGGAAGGTGGATCTGCGCGTCGGAGTAGCCGTAGCCCAAGCCGAAGCCCTGGGAGCCCGAAACGCCGTTCACCTCGCCATAGGTCTCGGTGAAGTTGTTGTACCCGTAGCTGATCCCTTTGCCCTTCTGCCGGAACTCCGACTCCGGCGGGTGGTTGTTATCGGAGCAGGGCGTCGTGGTCGTCCACCCGCCCTTATTGGGGCAAAGGAACACGCCGGAGTTCTTCACGTACGGCTCGATCTTCTCGGACCAGAGGAGCGTGCCCCCATAGCGCACGTGCATCCCGTCGTAGTCTTGCTGATACATGTTCAGCGCCGTGCCGATCTGTTTCAGGTTCGACTGGCAGTTGGCTTTGCGCGCGCTCTCTCTCGCGCGCGCGAAGACCGGGAAGAGAATCGCCGCCAAGATGGCGATGATGGCGATCACCACAAGCAGCTCGATCAGGGTAAACCCCCGCGTTTTGGCGCGTCCCATCGCTCACTCCCTCCCCCGGGGCTCCCGGCGCGTGCGGGGTATGGCCCACGTTCTCAGGCCCTACCGAACCCGTGGGCGCAACGCGCACTTCGACCCGGGCGCTTGCCGGTATTCTAGCCGGGAGCGTGCGAGGTGTCAAGCCCTGGTCCAGGCGGCGCGCGCCGCCGGCCAGCTAGGCTACCCTGTTCTCAGAATCGGGTTCGTGGGCACAGCCCCGAAAACACTCTGCCGCCAGGCGCTTGTGGCAGCAGCGGCGTGCCACCAGGCAAGAGCCTTCTTTTGAAGTATTCTGGTGAATACTTCCGGCTAAGCGCTTGTGGCGGCAACGGTGTACCACCAGGCAAGAGCCTTCTTTTGAAGTATTCTGGTGAATACTTCGGGTTAGAGCTCGCGATAGCCGTGAGTGAGTGGCACGTGCCGGTCGATGCCAAACGCTCTGGCGGTGATCTTTACCCCGGGCGCCGCCTGCCGGCGCTTGTACTCGGCGCGGTCGATCATGCGGATCACGCGCCGGACCAGCTCCTCGTCGTACCCGAGGCCGATGATCTCATCGGCGCTCCGCTCTTCCTCGACGTAGAGCGCTACGAGCCTGTCGAGAAGATCATAAGGCGGCAGCGAGTCAGTGTCCTTTTGGTCGGGGCGCAGCTCCGCCGTCGGCTCACGCCGGATCGTGGTCTCCGGGATCACCGGGCCGAGCGTATTCCGATACTCCGCGAGCGCCCACACGAGCGTCTTGGGCACATCCTTGATCACGGCGAAGCCGCCGGCCATATCGCCGTAGAGCGTAGCGTAACCCGCGGCCACCTCGCTCTTGTTGCCCGAAGAGAGAACGAGATAGCCGAACTTGTTGGAGAGCGCCATCAGCAGGTTGGCCCGGATGCGCGCCTGCAGATTCTCCTCGGTGAGATCCGGCTTGCGACCAGCAAACACCTCGGCGAGTTGGCGCTTGTATGCCTCGAACGTCTCCTGAATCGGGATCGTCAGGAAGCGAATCCCCAGGTTTTCGGCAATCAGGCGGGCGTCCGCGCGCGTCTCTTCCGACGAGTAGACTGAGGGCATGTTGACCCCGACGACGTGCTCCTTGCCCAGGGCATCGACGGCGATGCACGCGACCAGCGCCGAGTCGATCCCGCCGCTGAGCCCGATCACCACATCCTTAAAGCCGTTCTTGGTCACGTAGTCGCGCGTGCCGGTCACCAGCGCAGTGTACACCTCTTCCAGGCGATCCGGCACGGGAGCCGATTCCGCCGCCACCGGTGGGCGGTCCGGCCTTAGCGCCACCGGCTCCAGGATCACCCGCTCCACCGCCTCGCCTCCGGCCCGGCGCGCCCGCCGGCGCTGCCCCCAGGAGGGATCCCGCAGGCGCGCGCGCGTCACGCTCGAGAGGTCAAGATCGGCGACCACCAGCGTCTCGGCAAAGACGGGCGCGCGCAGGAGCACCTCGCCATCCGGCCCGAGGAGCACCGAGCCGCCGTCAAAGACGAGCTCGTCCTGGCCGCCCGTGCCGTTGAGATACGCGAGAAGGCAGGCATCCTCGGCGGCCCGGATAGCAAGCCTCCGCTCGCGAGCGGGCCGATGGCCCATCACGAAGGGCGTGGCGCTGAGGTTAAAAACCACTTGCGCCCCTCCCAGGAGGCACTGGGCGCCGACCGGCCCCTCCGGATACCAGCTCTCCTCGCCGATGCCAATACCGAAGGTGATGCCGTTCAGCGAGAAGACGCGGGTTTCCTCGCCCGGCTGGAAGTAGCGCGTCTCGTCAAACGCACCCGACCTGGAGAGAACGCGCTTGTGGTGTACCCCGGCGAGATGGCCATTATGGAGGACGGCGGCAGCGTTGAAAAGGCTCTCCTGGAAGTCGACGAAGCCGACGATGGCCGTCAGGCCCGTGGTCGCCGCAGCCACGCGCTCGAGCGCGCGCCGGTTTTCCTGGAGAAAGCGGGGTCTCAGCAACAAGTCGTCGGGCGGGCACCCAGTGATCGCGAGCTCTGGAAAGGCAACCACGTCCACCCCGCGGGCGCGGGCCTCCTCCAGGGCCGTCAGGATCGTCTGGACGTTCCGGTCCAGATCGCCCACCCAGGCGTTCATCTGATACAAGCCGATTCGCAGCGTCTCCATCTCGTGGGTCCTCTCGGCGGTCATTGACCGTCCCCCTATTCTAGCATAACACCTGGCGGCTCGCAACGCACAGTACGCACCCGTGGGGAGCTGCCGCGGGCGAGTTTCAGCCGGTCGGACCGAATCGGCGCAGGAGGGGCCGGGCGCGCCGTGGAAGCAACCACCCGGTGGACCGGCACCCAGCCGGCCAATGGAGGGTGAACGGATGACACAATCCCGTGATATGCGCGCGGAGGCGCCAGCCATTGAGCTCTCTGGCTCTCCGGAGGAGGTTGGCACGCTCTGGGGCCAGGCAAACAGGAGCTCGATCCACGGCGACCTGGAGTCGCTCTTCCTGGCGCCGGCGAGGGAGCGCGGCCTGACGCCCGAGGTGCTCCTCGCCCGCTCGCGGCGCTTCGTTGAGATTGCCGAACAGATTGCGCCCCATTGGATCGAGGAGGCGCTCGGCATCGCGCACACCGCCGGAGTCGATGGTGAGCTTTACCTCGCATTCATCGCCGGGGTCTATCGCGGTCTCTTCCTTCATGAGGAGGAGGGCGCGCCTGATCCCGCCGCGAACGAGGATGAGTGCACCTCTTACACCATCGCGCCGGCGGAGACAGCGGGGAACGCGATCCTGTTTCATAAGACGCGCGACAACGTCGCGCGAGCGCAATCCGCTTTCGTGGTGCGTTCCGCGTCACCGGGGGTTCAGGCGTTCCTCGCTGTGAGCGACGCGAGCGTCCTCGCCGCGATGATGATGGTCAACGAGCGCGGGCTCGCCGGGTCGGCCGATATGATGGGCCTTCAGGAGGTCCGGCCGCGCTTCCGCGGGATGATGAACACCTTCCTCCTCCGCCACATCGCGGAGCGCGCTTCCTGTTGCGCCGAAGCACTGGAGATCATCCGCGAGTTTGTCGGCCGTGGTTGGTATGCGGGCGGGGCCAAGACGGGCACGCACTGGCTCTTCGTGGACAGGGAGGGCACGGCCCTAGAGGTGAGCAACAACGCCATCGAGGTGCAGTCTCGTCTCCATCCCGAGGGCGTCTACTTCAGCCTGCGCGCCGATACGCCGGGCGCGGAGGCGCTGCGCCAGGCTCCGCGCCCCGTGGAGTTCACCACGTTCCATCACACCTCGCGACACCCCTCGCTCTGCCTTGAGTCCTCCATCTCCGGGATGACGGTTGAGATCGACCAGGCCTGTCCGGAGATCCTCACAAGCGCATGGATCACCTTCCCAGCTCGTTCTCTCGCCTTCCCTCTCTTCATGGGGATCCGCGAGACGCCGCGCGCGCTCATCGATGGCAGCGTGGATAGGGCCGGGCAGGCCGTTACTGGAGAGATCACGCGCTTCGAGGAGATGGAGCGGGCGATGTATGCCCGGCAGCAGGCGATTCGCGAGGAAGCACGCGCGCTCCTGGCAAGCGGGCGCGCTGCCAGAGCGGAAGAGCTGCTCGGAACGTGGGTTCAGGAGCAGGCGAAGGGGAATCTGGCGGCGCTCCAGGAACTGGCGCGCCCGTAAGCCTGCGTCCACTGCAGAAGGGGCGTTCTCCGCGGGCACGCAGGCAGAGTTCGCGCGGGCCCTCCCCGAGCGAGGAGGGTCCGCGTGACCGAGGTAGAGGGCCGCGAGGCGGCCACTCCACTCCTGACCGTGGCCGTGACTACTTGTTCTTGTAGTAGTCAGGCACGGGGCAACCGAGCTTCTTCCACTGCTCGACAACGGCATCGGCCTTGCCGGCGACGCCAAGCACGTGCAGCTTGTGCTTCACCATCTCCTTGATCGCCTCGCGGCCGGGGCCCAGGTACTTGCGCGGGTCAAACTCGGCCGGCTTCTCGGCGAAGGTCTTGCGGATCTTGGCGGTGAGCGCCAGGCGCAGGTCGGTGTCGATGTTCACCTTGCACATGCCCATCTTCGAGACCTGGGTGACGGCGCTCTCAGGAACGCCCATGGTGTTGGGCATGTTGCCGCCGTACTTGTTGATCTCGTCGACGAACTCCTTGAGAACGCTGCTGCTGCCGTGCATGACGAGCGGCAGGCCGGGGGCCTTCTCCATGATCTCGGAGACGCGGTCAATGGCGAGCTTCGGCGCACTCTTGAACTTGTAGGCGCCGTGGCTGGTGCCGATAGCGACGGCGAGCGAATCGCACTTGGTGCGCTGCCAGAACTCGGCCACCTGGTTCGGGTCGGTGAGGTGCTTCATCGGGTCATCGACGCCGACCACGTGCTCCTCGATGCCGCCCAGCTGGCCCAGCTCCGCCTCGACGGTGACGCCGCGCGGGTGGCAGTAATCGACGACTTCCTTGGTGATCCGGATGTTCTCCTCGAAGGGGTGCTTCGAGGCGTCGATCATGATGCTGGTGAAGCCATCCTCCACGCACTGCTTGCACAACTCAACGGTATCGCCATGATCCAGATGGATCGCGATCGGAAGATCGCCGGAATCTTCCACCGCAGCGTTGATCAGGGCGCGCAGGTACGACATCTTCGCGTACTCACGGGCACCCTTGGAGATTTGGAGGATGAGGGGGGCGCGCTCTTCCTTAGCGGCCTCGATGATCCCCTGGATGATCTCCATGTTGTTGACGTTAAAAGCGCCGATCGCGAACCCGCCATCATAGGCGAGATCGAACATCGGCTTGGTGGTCATCAGCGGCATGACAAAGGGCTCCTCTCTGAGATAGTGGTGGCAATCGGGCCATTATGCGCCAGACGCGACGAAACGCCGCGCAGCGAGCGCGCGGCGTCCGTGCTCCTGCACTATTCACTTCTGGGTTTCGCCCTAGCCTGGGCGAGGTCCTGCCTGAGATATCTCTTTCGGGACATCTTTAAACTGCGCGAAGTTTCGGATGAAACGGTCGGCCAGCTCGCGGGCGCGATGGTCATATTCGGCCGGGCTCGCCCAGTTCGAGCGCTGGTCGAGGAGCTCGGGGGGCACGCCAGGGCACTCAGCCGGCACCTCGATGCCAAACACCGGGTCGGTGCGCCAGGCAACGCCATCCAGCCGGCCCGTGATAGCCGCATCGACCATCGCCCGGGTGTAGGAGATGCTGATCCGGCTCCCCACTCCATAGGGCCCCCCCACCCATCCGGTGTTCACCAGATAGACGCGAGAGCCGTGGCGATCCAGGCGCTGCCCGAGCATATCGGCATACACCCCGGGCGCGAGTGGCAGGAAGGGCGCCCCAAAGCAAGTGCTAAAGGTGGCCTCTGGCTCATCGCCCATTCCCGTCTCGGTGCCCGCCAGCTTGGCGGTGTAGCCGGAGAGGAAGTGGAAGAGCGCCTGGTTGCGGCTCAGCCGGGAGATGGGAGGCAAGATTCCAAAGGCATCCGCGGCGAGGAAGAGCACCGCGGTCGGGTGGCCCGCAACGCCCGTGACCATCGCGTTCTCAATGAACTCGACCGGGTAGGCCGCGCGCGTGTTCTCCGTGACCGAATCATCATCATAGTCCGGCACGCGCGTCTCCGGATCCAGGATCACGTTCTCGAGCACGGAGCCAAAGCAGAGCGCGTTCCAGATCTGCGGCTCGTACTTGCGAGACAGACGGAAGCACTTGGCGTAGCACCCTCCCTCAAAGTTGAAGACGCCATCGTCGCTCCACCCGTGCTCATCATCCCCGATGAGGCATCGTTTTGGGTCCGCCGAAAGGCTCGTTTTCCCCGTGCCGGAGAGCCCGAAGAAGAGCGCGACGTCGCCCTCGGCGCCAACGTTGGCGGCGCAGTGCATCGGAAAGACGCCACGGCGCGGCAACTCGTAGTTGAGCGCGCTGAAGACCGACTTTTTCATCTCGCCGGCGTAGCGCGTGCCGCCGATCAGCACCAGCTTGCGCTCCAGATCGAGAATGACGAACGCCTCGGAGTGGGTGCCGTGTCGCGAGGGATCGGCCTGAAATCCGGGAGCGGCGATCACGGTGTATTCCGGGCGGTGGGTGTGTTGCTCCTCCACGCTGATCCGGCGGAAAAGCTGGCGCGCGAAGAGATTGTGCCATGCCAACTCGTTGACCACGCGTATCGGCACCTGGTAGCGCGGGTCGGCCCCCGCCATCGCGTCCACCACAAAGACGTCTCGGCCCTGCAGATAGCCCAGTACCTGCGTGTAGAGCGACTCGAACCGGTCGCGCGGGAAGGGCCGGTTCACTCGTCCCCAGTGAATCTGATCGTGGCTGGCCGGATCCTCGACGATAAACTTGTCCTTGGGCGACCGGCCGGTTCGCGAACCCGTCTTGACGGCCAGTGCGCCCGTACTCGCCAGGATCCCCTCACGCCGCGCCAGTGCCAGCTCCACCAGCACCGCAGGACAGAGATTCCAGTACATCCGTCCCAGGTTCACCAGGCCCTGCTCTTGCAGCCCCACCCTACTCTGCGGCATTCGGCGTGCTCCCGTTCCCGAGGGCTCCGGTCGGGCGCATCGGCCCGGCGCCAATCGGCGCGTCACCCTGTCGCCAACGCGGTCGGCAGCAAACCCATGGCGGCAGCGCCTCTCGGCCCTCTCGACAACCAGTGATACCACCGCATCATGCGAGGTAAACCACACCCGGGGGTGTGCATCAGGGCCGCTGGAACGGAAGATCGGGCGGGCGCTGGCCAACGGGTGCGCGGACCGAAAGGCCCGCGTGATTCCGGGTCGTAGAGGCATGGATGCGGGCCATTGAGTGATCGCCATGTGTCTGGCGGTAGCCGATCCTGCCGGCACCCGGCACCGGCAGAAACCTGTCGCTATCTGCCCGTAGAACGCACTCCCCGCCCGCATCAGAGGCGGTTTGACCCGCTGTTACGCCGGGTGGTATAATGATCACGGCACGCTTCTTGAAAGGGCAAGGGGCCATGTTCGGAACGCTGTTCCGAGTTCTCTTACTTGTTGGGTTGGGCATCGTAGTGGCAGGCGCGGCGCTGGTGGCACTGAAGGCGGTCGTGGCGTTGGTGGTCTTCGTGATCACGCTGCTGCTGCCGTTCCTGATCGTTGCCTGGGCGCTTCGCTATGCCCTGGGGGGGCGGCTTCGCGTCCCCTCGCCGCCCACGCCCGCACGGGAACGACGCTGGCGCTGGGGGCCGCACGTCAAACCCAAGGAGGAGGATCCGGAGGAGTGGTCGAGAGAGGCCTCGGCGCTGGCAGCTGAGATCGCTCACCTGGTGCGCCGCGGCAACCGTGGCACCCGGCAGCTTCTCGCGAGCGCGCCGGATGGGGCGCGCAAGCTGGCCAAGAGAGTGCGCGAGCTCGCTCGCCTCTGGCAGACCCTCGATCGCCATCTGCGCAACAACGAGGCGGCGGAGTTCCTTCGCCAGGCGGCCGCGATGCGCGCGCGCGCCGATGCGGCCAGCGACCACTTCGTGCACGAGCAGTACGCCGAAGCGGCGCGCTCACTCGAATCGCAGGCGCAGACCTGTCTGGAACTGGGGCGTACCCGCGAGCGCCTACGCGCGGAGATCGCCCGGATCCTCGCGGCGCTCACCAACCTTCGCTCGCGCATCATCGCCGTCCAGGCCAGTCCGGCCGATGGTTCCGATGCCGTCGCGCACGCCGCCGAAGAGCTTGCCGATTTGGAGGCGCAGGTGGGCACCTTTCAGGAGAGCGTCCGTCAGGTCCTCCGCCAGGCTTC
>DUUU01000634.1 GCA_012841485.1 Armatimonadota bacterium | reverse complement strand
GGCACCGCCTTCTCTATCGCCTACGTGGACCAGGCGGAGGGCGGCACCCTCCGCATCGAGGTGGATGGCGAGGAGCGCCTGCTCCAGCCGACCAACGTTGCCTTCACCGCCGCCAACGGTGAGGCGCTCTATCTGGAGAATCGCCGCGGCATTCTGGGCCTCCCCTACGGGCTACACACGCTCCGCGTCACTGCTCTGGAGCGGCCGGTCGCCCTCCTGGGCGCCTTCAGCTACGACACGCGCCCCAATCGGTCGCGCGAGCGCGTCGTGCGCGGGATGGCGCATCCGGGAGAGGTGATCCAGTTCACGCCGCCGTTCCGGTGCCGGCCGCTGATCTTCTGCACCGGAGGGTTGCAGGTCAATCCGGCCGATGTCTCCGGCAACGAGGCGAAACTGAGTGGCACCGGGCCCGGCAGCTACGAGGCGATAGGCGAGTAGGCAAGCCGCGCTTGCTTGACACCGGGAGTCGCGTGTGCTACCATGAAATCGTTGGAGAGCAGACCGCCGAGCTCACCGCACCGAGGGATAGGGTGGGGGGTTTCGGGTAAAGTGTATGTGAGGAGAAGAGTGCTATCATGCGCGAGCGTGTAGAAGAGGCGATCGAGAAGATCCGTCCGGCGCTCCAGGCCGATGGAGGCGACATTCGCCTGGTGGATGTGAAGGACAACGTCGTCACCGTCGAGCTCCAGGGCGCTTGCCGCGGCTGTCCGATGTCGCAGATGACCCTGCGCATGGGCGTCGAGCGCGCCGTGAAGCAGATGGTTCCGGAGATCGAGCGCGTCGAGGCGTTGGGCGTGCCCAACATCCCCGGCATGTTCGAGCCAGAAGAGGAACCGGCCGAGAAGTAGCGTTTCACTCGTACGGGTTCACAACCCTCGGGTTGGCAACGAATCAACGTATTTCAGATTGCAGATGGAGGCGGGCTCGCTCGCGGGCAACCTGGAGCTGGCGCGCCAAACTCTGCAATCTGAAATCTCTCTCGCCCAATAGGAGTTGGCAGCATGCCTCGCACGCTCACCATTGGACATAGTCCGGATGCCGATGACGCGTTCATGTTCTATGCGCTCACGCACAACAAGATCGACACGCGCGGCTACGAGTTTCGTCACCATATCCAGGATATCGAGTCGCTGAATCGCCTCGCTCAGCGCGGCGAGCTCGAGATCACCGCCGTCTCCCTGCACGCCTATGCCCACCTCTCGCGGCAATACGCCCTTCTCGCCTGCGGCGCCAGCGTTGGGAGCGGTTACGGGCCGATCCTCGTCACTCGGGAGCCGCACACCCTCGAGGAGCTCGCTGGCCGGATCATCGCGGTGCCCGGGACGCTCACCACGGCCTTCCTGACGCTGCAGCTGGCGCTCCCGCGATGTCAGCACCTCGTGGTGCCGTTCGACCAGATCCTGGATGCCGTCGCCGACGGAAGGGCTGATGCCGGCCTGGTGATTCACGAGGGTCAGCTCACCTACATCGATCACGGCCTGCACAAAGTGGCTGATTTGGGTGAATGGTGGCTGCGGGAGACGGGCCTGCCCCTCCCCCTGGGCGTGAACATCATCCGGCGCGACCTCGGCGAGAAGGCGATGACCGAGATCGCCGGCCTCTTGCGGCAGAGCATCGAGTATGCCCTCTCGCACCGCGGCGAAAGCCTGGATTACGCGCTCACCTACGGCCGCGGCATCGATACCGCCCGCGCCGATAAGTTCGTGGGGATGTACGTCAACGACCACACGCGCGATTTGGGAGAGGATGGGCGCGCGGGCGTCACCACGCTTCTGACGCGGGCCCATGCGGCGGGTGTCATCCCCGAGCTGCCGGCACTCGACTTCATCAGCGGCTAGACGTCGCGGCGCGCTATTCGGGCCGCGCGTCCGCCCGCGCATGAGCCGGCGCCGTTCCGGGGTCGGCGGGCGCCGCTGGCCCTTCCGGCTCATCATCATCCCGCAACTCGGGCGCTTCCTCAACCTCCGTCGGTGGCTGGATGCCTGGCGCTGCCTCGGCGAGCAACTCGGAGACCGTGACGAGCTGGTAGCCCTGTCGCGTGAGCTCCTCGAAGAATGGTTCCAAGATCGGCGCCGTCTTGTTGCTGCCGTTGTGCAGGAGGACGATAGAGCCTGGCTTGATCCCCCCGAGGAGCTTCTGCAACACGGTGGCCTCGTCGTACTTTTGCAGCCACGAATCGAAGAGCTCCCAATAGACGGTGGTGAAGCCGTAGCCGACGGCAATCTCCTCAACGGTGCGGTCGGCGTTTCCGCCGGGCGGCCGGAACAGCCGGATCTTCTTGCCGGAAATGCGCTGGAGAACAGAGCGGCCACGAAGCAGCTCCCGCTCGACGCCGCGCGCGCCGAGCGTCCGCAGGTTCGGGTGCGAGTAAGTGTGGTTGGCCACCTCATGCCCCTTCTCCGCGATCTCGCGCACGATCTCCGGGTACGACTCGGCCTGCGAGCCAACCAGGAACATCGTGCACCGCGCCCGGTAGCGCTCCAGGAGATCGAGCAGCGGCGGCGTATAGAGCGGGTGCGGCCCGTCATCAAAGGTGATGGCAACCTTACGCGCGGAGATGGGCACGGAGCTGACACTGCGCAAGCGGGAGCCTGCTCCTGCCGCGTAGATGCTTCGCAACTCCTGGCGCGCCCGCCCATACTCCGGATCGTGCGCCATCACCTGCTCCAGCTCAGCCGTGGCCTCATCGGTTCGGCCCACGCGATTCAGGGCCAGCCCCAGCAGGTAGCGCGTGGCCATTGCATCCGGCTGGAGAACCATGGCACGCCAGAGCGCCTCATCGGCGCGCGCGTACTCCTCCTCGGGGTAGGCGGGCGGGAAGGTGACCCCCTCGTTGTGAATGAGGAGCACCTCCTCTGTCTGGCCTAGCACCTCCCCCATGGCATCCTCGGCGCGCACCACCACCCTATGATAGCCGTTGCGGACGCGGCGCGTGTCCCAGTCATACCGGAACGGCTGGGCATTGGTGCCATGCACGGTCTTCCCATCCACCAGGAAGAAGGCATAGCTGGCACCGGGGAAGCGGAAGGGATCCAGGTGGAGACGCACCACCCCCGAGCGGGTGCGCACCGCGGGGCCAAGAGAGGATGCAGAGACGAGAGCGAGGGCTTCCCTATGGCTCGTCCGTGCCTCCGGAAGAATCGGGGTGCGCCGGGAGGGCACGTTGTTGAAAAAGGCGTCTGGCGGGAGGTGGCGCGCCGAGTCGCGCAGGGCTTCCACAGCGCGCGCGTAGTCGCCCGTCGCATAGGCAACCGCGCCCCGCACCAGGCTGGCCATCGAGCGCGTCGCGGCGCCAAGTTGATCCGGATCGCCCGCGGCCTCCAGCGCCTCGCATGCTCCGGCATACTCTCCCGAGGCGCAGCGAGCGTAGGCGAGCGCCACCCAGAGCTCCGGCGATGGCTCGCCCTCCTTTCGGATTGCCTCCAGGCGCTCGATAGCCTCATCGAGGCGGCCGTTGTTCAGCGATACGAGCGCGTGTGCCCAGCGGCAAGCGCGGCCCTTGCCATCGAGCTTCAGGGCGAGATCCAACTCGCCGCGTGCCTCCGCCGCCTTCCCCTCCACATCGAGGGCGTAGCCGAGACCCACAGCGGCCAGGGCATCGTTCATATCCGCTTCGCGTGCCTGCTGGAACGCCCGCCGAGCCTCCGCCGTCTGCCCCTGGGCCAGCAACCTCGCTGCATCCTGAACGGCGGCCAGATAGCATCCCTCCGCCGCCACGGGGGATAGGAGAGTGACGCACGCGACGAGCGCCATGCCCGCCACGCGGAGAAGCCCCCCAACGGTAGGAAAAGAGCGGTCGCGGCTCACGACGCGGGAGCTCCTCCCTCGGATGCCGCATTATCCACCATGATGCTCATCTTCTTCTGGGCAACAATGCCCCCCTGCCCATCCAGCGCGCGCAGCTCCACCTCGTGCCGGCCATTTGTGAGGCGGCGCGTGTCCAGCTGATGCCGAAACGGCGCCACGTTCATGATTGCCACGATGCGCCCATCGACGTACACCGTTACCACGGCGATACGCTGCAGATCCGCCGGGTTGCGGAAGGAGGCGTTCAGAGTGATGAACCCATGCACGGGGGTAGCCGGCTCTGTCGGTCCCGCAATCTCCGCGTCGCCGGGCGCTGCTTCCGCGGGCGCAGGGGTGCCATACTCCGCCAGATAGCGGGCAACGGCGGCACGATCCAGCCGGGGGAAGACGAGGCGGAGATGGGTCACGCCCGAGGTGATGCGGCGTGCCACGCCCAGCTTCCTGAAATGGCGCATCAACGCCGTCGCCGCGAAGGCATCGTTCATCACCCCCACGAGTTCGGGCATCGGCTCCCAGGGCCCGTTATCAATCTTCACTTCCACGCCGAGCGAGTGCGCCACAGAGCGCGGGTCCCACTGCAACCCGATGTAGCCGGCAAAGAGCGGCGGCTGTCCTTCCAGGGCACCCTGTCCCTCAAGGGGCTCCACCACCATGACCTGTGGCGCGTTGTAGGAGACAGCCCGCGCGTGATCCGCCGGCTCGATCTGGAAGCCTCCTCGCCGCTCCGAGCCCTGCCCTTCCGGGAGCAGCGAGCCGCTCACCGGAGCGGTCGAGACGGTGATCACCCCGCAGTGGTTGGTGTTGATCCGGCCCACTCCGGTGTAGGCTGTGCCATCATAGCGGCCCACGCCAAGCACCGGGCGTGCCACGCGGGCGATGGGGTGTGGGTCTCGCCCCTCAAAGTGGGCAGTCACCCGGCCACCCTTCCAGTTCTCGAAGACGATCTCGCGGGGGAGCACCGGAGGCAAATAGACGAGGATCACGATGCGGTCGCCCACGCGCGGCTGGTAGTCCGCCGGGAAGGGAGCCAGGCGGCCTTCTCTCTCCAGGCGGACGGGGCTGGCCACGAGCGGCGCCAGATTGCGGAAGATCCCCTGGCCAGCGGGAATGTCGGTGTAGATCCCGGAGTTGCCGGGCCGATGGCCCCCGTATCCTTTGGGGATGGTGTGGAACTCGCGTGGCACCAGGCTCATCATCATGCAGTTGGCGACGCCCTTGGGGTCCTTAGGCGTAGAGTTGCGCACCTTCAGGCGCAACCCGTGGATCGCGGTCGCGGCCACGCTCCCCACGGGCGCCCACCGGCTCGCCGCGAAGCCCTGGATGAGTCGGGTCGCCGGGGTCACCACCTTGCCCACGGGCGTGTAGGTTTGCCCGCCGTCGCCACTCACCTCGACGGCGCCGCCCACGGCGTTGGTCACCCGGATCCGGTAGAGCTCCTCGGACTCAGGCGCGTTCTGAGCACTGGCGCCAGTCACTATGGCGAAGAGGAGCAGCACCCACCAGGGGGCGGCCCAAAGGACGCGACGCAAGCCAGACCGGCGCGGCGACGAATTGGCGGGCCGCCAGGCCTGCGGGAGGCGGCCAGCGGCATCTGCGGCGCACTGTTCATGATCACGTAAGAGCATCAGTTATCTGCCTGGGATCGCGGCACGAACGGTTTTCCGCACCTGTCGGACGGAATCCAACAGACCGGGCACATCATGGGGCGCGGTCGAGGGCGCGGCGAATACATCCCCAATGACGTTCCAATAGTCGTACTGGTTCACATACACGGTATCGAACAGCATCACGCCCTGCGAGTGCTGCCGTGCCGCGGCGATCGCTTCCTTCAGGGCCTCCGGGTTCTGCTTGTAGTAGATGAGGTAGAGGCCGGCATAGACAAACGCCGCGTCGTTCACGACCTGGCTGGAGAGCTGCGCGGCCATCTCGACCGTGCGCTCAGGAGGCGCGTCCTCCAACAGCGCCGCCTCGGCGGTGCTGCGCGGGTAGTAGCACCCGGTGGTGATGTAATCCACCTCCTGGGCATACCCTGTCTGTCCATAGGTAGCCGTCATCCAGTCGTAGCCGCCGAAGTAATCGTTGCTGGCCCAGTTGACGCCCTCGCGCCAATACTCATGGTACCACGACCCGACGTAGGCGCCGATTCGGATCTCCGGCTTGATCGCGCGCACCGCGGCCACTGCTTCCTTCACGAAGGAGGTGATCTGCGCGGCACGCCACTCGATCCACTGGCCGTAGAGCGGCCCGCGCACGATGGGCCGCCCCGGGATCGGGTCGATCTTGAAAATGTCGTCCGGCCAGCGTTCCACCTTCCGGCCGATCGCATCCTCGAACCGAGCCCGCGTGTAGTCGCTGAAATCGGCGTTGAACCCGCTGAAGCGCATCCGATCCAAGCTGATCCCATCCACGTCATAGTTGCGCACGATCTCCTGCAGGATGCGCAGGGCACGCGCCCGCACCTCGGGATGCACCGGGTTGAGGAAGATCGCCGAGCCCTCCTGCTCGTCGCTGCCGATCGGGACGAACTTATCCACCGTGGTGAAGCGCACGCGATCTCCCACACGCAGGTTGCGGAGCATCCAGTCGCCCATCTGGCCGCGCCCGTAGAGGAGCAGCCCATCCGAAGGCGCCTCGACCGGCTGGCCATCGCGCATCAGATCGCAGTCCGTGACGGAGATGATCCGCATCTCCTCCGCCGGCCCGGCCAGTACAGCCAACACTCGCGTCTCATCCGGGCTGTCGCCGCGCGGCTTGCGCCAGCCGTAGCCGGGCGTGTAGGCGGTCACGACCTCGCCACTCACGGCGGTATTGACCGCGTAGATCGGCAGGCGCTGGCCATCGGCAGTCACCAGCTCGCGCCGGACCGTATAGACGACCGTCTGCCACTCAGGATGCTCGTAGGCCGGCCCGACACCCACCAGACGATGGCCATCCGCAAAGACATCGACGGCGGCATGAACCTTCAGGCCGCGCGCGTGCGCTTCGGTGATGAGAGTGCCGAGCATATCGTGGCCAGGCGAAACCTGATGGCCCTTCCACTCGGTGAGGGGCGGGGCAATCGCAGAGGGATAGAGCGCCTGCCCGCCAAACATCTTCGCGCCAAAGACGACCGTGTTCAGGTGCGCCTGCCGCATCTTCTCGACGACGCTGGCAATCCCCGCCCGCGACGAGAGCCAATCGAGGTTCGCGTAGCCATCTACCCAGATCAGCCGGCCTTCCAGGCCCGCGTGCTGCGTGAGCGGGCGCGAAAGCAGGGGCGCGGAGACACTCTGAGCAGGCGCACCAGCCGATTGAGCCGCCAGGGGTCCGGCCATGCCGAGGCACGCCCCGATCACCCCCAGCGCCCAGATGACGCGCTTCCCCACCAGACCCACACTCTCTCGCGCAAACAGAGGCACCCGCATCTCACCTCATCTCCGGATAGCGCACACCGCAGTAACACCTGTGGTAGACCCAGAACCCGCCGCGGACCCAGAAGCCCGAGCGCCCGCCCGCCGCCAGCGAACGGGACGCTCCAGGCGGTAATGGCGATGCAGAAAAGCGATGAACCGCGCCCGCGTCATTCCATGGCGGG
>DUUU01000633.1 GCA_012841485.1 Armatimonadota bacterium | reverse complement strand
GGCTGTGCAGCTCCACGGAAAGCTGGTTGGCATCGAGGCGGGCCACCTTCTTGCCATTGAGGGAGACCTCCACGGCGCCGAGGGCAGGCTTCTCGGGCGCGACCGACGCGAGGGCGCGCAGCGCGAGGGCGGTGTTGAGGAGGTTTCCCCAGCCCCCGTCGGGCTGGCGCGTGGTGGCAAGGTAGCGGGCGCCGTCTTCGGCGCGCTTCCGGTGCTCAGCGTGGGGGGCCAGTGCCAGCACCGCCAGGGCGGTGGCCTCCGTGGCGCTGGCCTCTCCATCCAGACCCTGGATCGTTCGCAGTGACGAGAGCCACTTCTGGCCCGCGCTTGCGGCGACGGCCTGATCCGCGATCCGCCGGAGCAGGGAAGGACCGGGTCCAGGAGACGCTTGTGGATTCACGTCGCTGCGTTCGGGCTCGCCGCCGATGCCCAGGGCGGTGAGTGACAGGAGATAGGGATCCTCCCAGCGGCTCCCCTCCACCCGGTAGCGCGCTCTCAGGTCGCGCGAGGGCGGGGTATCGAGGCCGAGGGCCCATGCGACAAGGGCCGCGTCGGCGGGTGTCTTGCCCCAGGGAGAGGGCCAGCCAGCGTTAGACCGGCGCTGTTGCTGCAGCCAGCGGCGCGCCGCCCGGGCTACCGGTTGGGCGCCTGGCACGGCATCCTGCGCCGCTTCCAGAATGGCGACGGCGTAGGCGGTGCTGACCACGTCGGGCTTGTCGCCGGGGCGCGAGGCAAACGCCCCCGACTCGTGCCGGCACGCGAGAAGCGCGAGAAAGCGGCGTTCAAGTGCCTGCACCGCGCTGGAGCCCGCCTGCTGAGACGTGGCGGCCATGCGCGCGATATCAAGGCCGGCGGCGCGTTCGAGCGTGCTCAGGACAAGCTCTTCCGGAAGAGAGCGGAGGCGTGCCGCGGCAATGGCGCCTGGAGAGGGTTGCAGGCTCAAAGTGGCCTGGCGCACACCCTTGGGGAGGTCGATGGTGCGCGAGACCGAGCCGGTCACCTGGCCGGCATGCGTCACGGTCGTCTCCGGCGAGGCGGGAAGGAGTTCGATCTCGCGGCGAAGGGTCACCGTGCGCCGGCGTCCCGTGGCCGCGAGGGTGAGGAAGACACGTCCGGGGGGCCCGGGGAGCGAGACTCGGAAGTGCCGGGTGATGCCAGCGCCTCCCGGGAGCGCCTCGCTGAGGATCGACTCGCCGATGACGACGGCTCCCGGTCCTGCCATCAGCTTCAGGCGCGCCGTCTGCGAAGCGGCATACGGATTGCGCACGCGCACGCTCACGCTGATGACGTCGCCGGGGCGGGCCACGGCGGGCGGACGAAACTCGACGGCCAGGTCGGTTTCGACGCGCAGAGGCACGGCGGCTCGCGCGGGCGCGTCGCGACCGGAGAGGAGATCCGCGAAGAGGTGCCACTGACCCGCCTCCCGAGGGATGACGATGGCGCGACGCTCCTGTGCGCGCGCGCCCGGGCGGGCGCCGAGTTCCCAAAGCGCGATCTCCGGGACCGGCACGCTCGCGGGCACGATGGGGGGCAGGACGGGCATCTGCCGTGCCAGCGCCTGGGCCTCCCTCTTACGCTCCTCCTGCAGCGCCGCGCTCAAGCTGTGCGCGCGATCCGGGCGCCGGGATACCGGCTCCGGGCCGGCGAGCCGGAAGAGGAGCGTGGCGGCGAGCGCCACCACGATGGCGGGGATGACGAAGCGTCCTGTGGAGGCGATGGCGCTGTCGGCCCCGTTGGATCGACCGCCAGACCGCTCCGGATGGGGAAAGAGGCGCGCAGCCAGGAGCCACAGCCCGGCGAGCAGGAGGAGCACCAGCCAGCGCAGCCAGGCCCAGGATGCGGCGCGCCGCTCCTGAAGGTGTGCCCGCTTGTGCGCGTAGGTATCCTCGTGCAGGCTCCACCCCTCCAGCCGGGGGACGAGGGCGAGTGCCGCGAGCGCCGCTTCCTGGCGTTCATCCTCCCCCGCGTGCTGCCACGCCGCCTCCTCCGCACCGGCCATCGCTCCCGGCACTCCCGGGCGCAGCGGGGCGAGGAAGACTCCGGGAACCCCCAGGGTAGGCTCGGAGAGGGGCCGCTCCCCTTCAGCGCGCGCGAGCTGCAACCCAAGGATGCCCGGCTCGCCGCCGTGCAATGTCACCTCGGCGGACTGGCCTGGCTCGTAAGCAGGCTGGCTCGGTTGCACCGAGGGCCGGGGAGTGGCCGCGGGCCGGACGAAGATGGCGCGCTCGGCATAGGGGAGATCCCCCCAGGCGCCCAGGGCATACGCGCGGATTCGCGTGGTGCCGAGGACGCCATCGGGCAGGCGGAGCTGCAACGAGGCGCGACCGGACTCTACCCTGACAGAACGCGCGAAAACCATCTGCCCGCCTGCCTCGCCATCGACGTAGAGGGTGCCCTCCAGCTCGGGCGAGAGCACCTCAACGCGCAGCGTGTCTCCCGGGCGGTAGAGGCCACGGTCTGGGCGGATCAGGATGGGCGATGTGATCCGGCCTCGATCCGGGCGGCCATTGAGCACGCGCAGCTTCTCCCGGATCGCCAGGGCCGTCGGAGAGATGCGGGCCACCGGCAGAGTCGCCTGATAGACGCCCACGCGGCCCTGCGCATCCGAGGCCGTCAGCGCGATGGGGATCTGCGCATCATCAGGCACCAGAGTCAGCGAGGCGACGCCCAGCGCGCTCGTTTCCGCTTTGCCGGTCTTGCCCCCGAGGGCATAGCGCACCGTGGCTCTCGCGGGGGCGCCGTCCGGATAGCGCGCGGCGATGTAGACGCGATTCTCGACCCCGGGTACCAGGGCGCCTGCTTCTGGCACGGCGGCCAGCTGAATGGGGTGGGGGGTGATCGCCACGGCATCCATCGCCCGGGCCGTGCGAAGCCGCGAATCGGTTACCTCGGCGTAGAGGCGCAAGACCGTCAGTTCGTCAGCCGGAGGCGCAGGGAGCCCGAAAGTGAGCCGGCCCT
>DUUU01000632.1 GCA_012841485.1 Armatimonadota bacterium | reverse complement strand
TCGATGTCACGATGCTGGCCGCCATGACGAGCGACACCGTGGTGGGGTGGTACGCGGCCGCCTACCGCCTCTTCGAATCGCTCTTCTTCCTGCCGCACATCTTCAACACGGTGACCTTCCCGGTGCTATCGCGTCTCTCCACGAGCGATCCGGAGGCCTACGCACGCGCGGTGCATCGTGGGTTTGCGGTGCTCGCCGCCGCCGCGGTGGGCGTCTGCGTGCCGCTCATTGTACTCGCCGGGCCGGTGGTGGATCTTCTCTACTCGAACGCCGCGTTTCCTGGAACGGCACCGGCGCTACGCATCCTGGCCCTGGCCCTCGGGTGCATGTATCTGAACACCATGTTCGTGATGGTGCTGGTAACGAGCGACCGGCAAGGGCAGTGGATGAAGGCGGGAGCCGTGGCCGCTTTAATCAACCCCGCGGTGAACTACCTGCTGATCCCCTGGCTGGGTCATCTCGGCGCCGCCGTCACCACGGTGATCACCGAGGTGATGCTGCTTGGGCTGGCGCTGAGAGCCTGCCCGAGAGGGATCATCGGCCGGCAGGAGACACGGGCGCTCCTGCGCTCGCTGCTGGCCGGCGTGCCGTTGACGGCCGGCCTCCTCGTGGGGCTCCGGTGGGGCGTCTTCGGCGCCGTCCTGCTCGGCATGCCGCTCTATCTCGCCGCGGTTCTACGCCTGGGGGTCCTCTCGCGAGCCGATCTGGCCCTCATGGCCAGTGCCTTCACGGCAAAGCTCGGCCGGCGAAAGGGATAGCGCCTCCGGTTCGAGGGCAGCGCGCCCTTCGGGCTGGGTCGGCCCCCGCCAGCAGGGATACCACGGATGGGGATGTGCGGGCACCCTGGGTTGTGCGATCCCCCTCGGGGTCGAAACCGGGCCAAAGCGGGGCCATGGTAAGAGAGGCCGAAGCGGTCCGGCATTCGAGCTGGGCGTCTCTATGTCCCGGGATCGGATTTCTCATCTCGGAATTTTGGGAGAATTCCCCCTTGACGGATTCGGCAAGATGGGGTATAATACGGGTGACGTTGGGGCGAGGCCCCAGCGCGAAGCTGTTGAACGGGAAACGCGGGAGTAGCTCAGTTGGCAGAGCGCTAGCCTTCCAAGCTGGATGTCGCGAGTTCGAACCTCGTCTCCCGCTCCAGAGAAGTTTGGGCGCTCAATATGGAGCGCTGGCACGCGGGAGTAGTACAGTGGTAGTACGTCTCCTTGCCAAGGAGAAGGTCGCGAGTTCGAATCTCGTCTCCCGCTCCAGTTTCTTGAAAAGCTAGATAGCGCAAGGGTTTCTGGCATCACACTGCCCTTCAGAATGGCGGTTCTGGAGGGCAAAAGTGGCGAAAAGGCAGCATCATTTCAGCGCTACCGAGGGCGCCCTCTCGGTCAAAGAATGCGGCCACCTGGCCGAAGGCTGGTTCGCCGATGGCGAGATGCGCCAGCTTTCGGAGTATACGCTGGTCGCGCGCCGGTCCACGCTCCGCAAGCTGATCTGGTTCCTCGAACAGCAGGGCGCGGAGACGGTCGGCACGAACGAGATCCGCGCGTTCCTCTCCTACGTCGCGAACGGCCACAAGCAGGACGGGGGCCGGTGGGGCAACACCGAGACCCGGGCCAAGCGCGCCGTTCGTCCTACCACGGTCCACACCTACTTTGCCATTCTCCGCTCCTTCTTCGCGTTCGTGGTGGAAGAAGGCGCGCTTCCCGTGTCTCCTATCGCGGGCATCAAGCCGCCTGTGGCGCGTGCCGACCAGGTGCAGCCCTTCACGCCGGAGCAGGTGTCGGCCCTCCTGGGCGCGGCGAAGAAGTCGAAGAACGGCAAGCGCGACGAGGCCCTTCTTCTGTTCCTTCTCGACACGGGCGCGCGGGCGTCGGAGGTCTGCGCGCTGAAGCGGGAGGATCTGGACCTGACGAACCGGCGCTGCCAGGTGATCGGCAAGGGGAACAAGCGGCGCACGATCTTCTTCGGCACGTCCACGAAGCAGGCGCTCTGGCGCTACATCGGGGAGCAAAAGCACGCGGCGGGGGATCCCCTCTTCATCGGGGATCGGGGCCTGTGCCAGGGGGAGGCGCTGCAGCGCTGCGGGCTGCTGAAGCTGATCCATCGGCTCGGTTCGGCGGCGGGCGTCGATGCCGTGCGCTGCTCTCCGCACACCTTCCGGCACACCTTCGCCGTCGAGTTCCTGCGGGCCGGCGGGAACACCTTCACCCTCCAACAGCTTCTCGGGCATACCTCCCTGGCGATGACGAACCGCTATGTGGCGCTGGCGCAAGCCGACCTGGAAGCCCAGCACCGGGCGTTCTCGCCGGCGGATCGGCTTCGGGGGGCCAAGGGCAAGGGGCGGTAGGAGTGGGCACCAAGGGCCGGGGATCGCGGTGCCCGGCCCTTGGTGCAGAACGGCTCAGTATGGGAGGATCATGCCGCGCATCTGGCCCGCAGAGCGGATCTTCTGGATAGTGGCGTCAGCCTTGGCGAGGACGCGCTTCAGGTCGCCGTAACCGCCTTCGTCTAGCAGCAGGAGGATACCCGAGTTGCGAATGTCGTCGGGGTCGAAGGCGTAGATCTCCAGGTGGCCGCGTCCGTCGCCCTCAATCTTGAGGCAGAAGTGCAGCTCACCCCACGC
>DUUU01000053.1 GCA_012841485.1 Armatimonadota bacterium | reverse complement strand
TCGTAAGCCGCCGCGCCCTCCAGGGGGCGGAGCGTGGAGCAGAAGAGATCGACCCACCACCTGGGGTCCGGGGCCGACGAAAGCCCCATCACCTCCCAGAGGAGCCGCGCCAGGGCCAGGCAGGAGCCGGTGGAGGCGGGGTCGTTGTGAGTGACCATCGCGGCGAGGGCGACGTCGGCCCACACCGCCGGGGAAGGCTGCCGCAGATGGGGCACCAGGATGGGGGCGATCCGCGCGAGTGCGCCATTCCCTGCGGATGCCACGCCCGCTCTCTCCCAGGGAATCTGCTCGTCCTTGTAGCGGCGGATGAACTCGCGGATGGTGCGGCCCAGGCCGAAGATCCGCTGCTGGCAGAAGCGGCACGCCAGGTGGTCCGGCGCCAGGCCGCCATCTGCCAGAAGCTGCTCCAGAGTCCAAATCGCCAGCTGAGTGTCCTGCGAGGGCAGGCCCACCGGACGGTTCCCCGCATGGGGGTTCGGCAGGTAATCGCGGATGGTGCCATACTTCTCGCCGCGTGGGTCCGGAAGCAGGCCCTCCGTGGTGTTACCCAGGCTGTCGCCGATGGCGAGCCCGAGGAGCATGCCTTCAATTCGATCCCAAAGCCGCGGGGTGTGCAACGGGGCCGGGGCGGCCTCGAACAGCGAGCTGATCCGCAGGGCAATCCCACCAGACGCGAACAGGCGCTCTAGCACGGCGCGGTTATCCATCTCGTCTCCATCCGGGCTCCGGCTTGACTGAAGCCTCGCCCTGGCGCCCACGGCACCCGAAACAGGGCTCGAAGGGAATCAGACAACATGCGAGCGCAGGCACTCTCGGCTCGTGGCCGGCGTGCTGGCCTGAGGCGGTCGGTCCACCCGGCGGCGGGGCTCCTCACGCATCGCGATAGCCGGACGCCTGTACCACCAAGAGAGCGGTCTTCCCACCGCATGCCTGCGGCACGCTTTCTCGCTGCGCCCGCAATCGTCCTCCACAGGGCGGGGATCCACGTCCCCGCCGTTGCGCGAAACGCTCGCGAATGGTAGAATAGACAGGGCGGCCTCCGGCCGCGTGGATCCACCTATGCTATCCGAACTGCATATCACGGACTTCGCACTGGTTGATGAGTTGAGTATCCGCTTCGGCCCCGGGCTGAACGTGTTGACCGGGGAGACGGGCGCGGGCAAGTCGATCATCATCGATGCCATCAGTGCCATCCTGGGAATGCGCGCCGACTACGATCTCATCCGCACGGGAGCCCAGCGCGCCGTGGTCCAGGCAGCCTTCGATGTGTCGGACGCGCCCGAGGCCCGGGCGGCCGCGACGGAAGCCGGCATCGAGAGCGAAGAGGATCTGCTTCTGGTCACCCGGGAGCTTCAGGCCAGCGGCAAGAGCCAGTGCCGTGTCAATGGCCGCCTGGCAACCGTCTCCATGCTGCGAGCCCTCGGCCGCACTCTGATCGACGTGCATGGCCAGCATGAGCACCAGTCGCTCCTTTCGGTATCGCGCCATCTGGACCTGCTCGATGCCTGGGCAGGACCCGAAGTGATGGAGCTGCGCGCGCGCTTCGCCGAGCGCTTTCGCGCGTTGGCATCGCTCGACGAACAGATCGAGAAGCTGACTACCGACGCGCGGGATCGGGCCCGGAAGGTAGACCTCTACCAGTTTCAGATCCAGGAGATCGATGCCGCCGGCCTCCACGATGGCGAGGAGGAGGAGCTGGAAGCGGAGCGCCTCCGGCTGGCCAACGCCGAGAAACTCTTTCTGAACGCTGGCCAGGCCTACGACCGGCTCCGCGGCGACGACGCGCTCCTCGATGGCCTTGCCGCTTGCCAGGAGCTCCTGGAGGGTCTGGCCGAGGTCGACCGCTCCGCTTCTTCCCTCCTCGACACGGTCGGATCGGCACTCTACCAGTTGGAGGACGCCGCGAAGGAGCTCCGCACCTACCGCGACAGCATCGAGTTCAACCCAGAGCGCCTGGAGGAGGTCCAGGAGCGCCTCATCGCGCTCCAGCACCTGAAGCGCAAGTATGGCGACACGATTGCGGAGATCCTCGCCTATCGGGAGCAACTCGCGGCGGATCTGGACGGGCTGACCCACTCCGAGGAGCGCGAAGCAGAGCTGCGCCAGCAACGCGAGGCCGTCCATGCCGAGGTCACGGCCCTGGCGGAGCAGCTCACCCATCTCCGGCGCGAGACGACCGGGCGGTTTCAGGACGCGGTGGAAGCGGAGCTGGCTGCCCTGGCGATGGAACAGACGCGCTTCCGCGTGGCGCTTGAGATAGGCGCGCTGGGCCCCACCGGGACCGACCGCGTCGAGTTCCTGATCTCGCCTAACCCGGGCGAGCCGCTGAAGCCATTGGCGCGAATCGCCTCTGGAGGCGAGTTGTCGCGCGTCATGCTCGCGCTCAAGTCGATCCTGGCGCGGGTGGATCGCGTGCCGACCCTCATTTTCGACGAGGTGGATGTGGGGATCGGCGGGCGCACTGCGCACGTCATTGGGGAGAAGCTGGCGGCTTTGGGGAAGGAGAAGCAGGTCCTCTGCGTCACCCACCTGCCCCAGGTAGC
>DUUU01000631.1 GCA_012841485.1 Armatimonadota bacterium | reverse complement strand
TCCCTCGGGATCGCCCCGCTTCCTGGAAGGTAGGCCTCAGAACTGCGTTCGTACCGGCACAGGTTTGCCGGTCGCCGCGGATTCCACCGCCGCGCGACAGGCAGCCACCGTGCGCGCCCCCTCCCGGCCATCTGTCGAGAGTGGCTTCCCCTCGGTGATACACTCCACCAACTCGTTCACCTCCGCCGTGACGTTATGCGATGCCAGATTCACGGGCAACGTGATCCAGCCGTTCGCCTCTGGAAGGTCCTTCGTGTGGAGCTGGATGGCGGGCGAGGTGTTATCGCAGATGATCGTGCCTCGGGTGCCATAGAAGACAGAGCGCATCGTGTAGGGGCGCTTGCATCCGATGGAGCACATCACTTTGCCGATCACGCCACTTTCGAACCTATAGATCGCGACCGTGCAGTCATCCACCGGCCAATCCGTCAGCACCTTCTGGTTGCTGTAGGCAGAGCACTCCACCATGTTCCCGGCGATCCAGCGGACAAGGTCCACTGCGTGGCAGCCGCCACCGACGAAGGGCTCGCGCTTCACTTTGGGATCCTTGCGCCAGCCGCCCACCCCGGCGACATGCGTATAGTCGTGCGCGTACTCCGACTCCACAAAGAAGAGGTCGCCGATCTCCCCGCGTTCCACTAGGCGCTTGGCAAGGGCAAAACCGGGCGCGAAGCGGCAGACCTGACCCACCATGAGTAACTTGCCGGTCCGGTCGGCCGCGGCGATCATCCGCTCGCACTCCGGCACGGTGAGCGCCATCGGCTTCTCGCACAGGACGTGCTTTCCGGCCTCGAGCGAGCGCACGGTCATCGGCTCATGAAGCGGGTCCGGGGTTGCCACGGAGATGATCTGGATATCCTCTCGCTCCAGCAGCTCCTCCCAGTTATCGGTCACAAGCGGCACCGAGTGCTTCTCCGCCACCCGCCGCGCGCTCTCCAGGTCGGTATCGCAGACGGCGCGCAGTTCGGTGTGCGGGTTGTTGACGTAGCCCAGCACGTGCCCCGAACCCATGCGCGCGCCGATTACGGCAGCTCCCAGCTTCGACATCGACGCAGACTCCTTTCCCGGGTCCACCCCTAGCGCGTGGACCGTAACTCCGTTCGCCCGCAGCGCGGCAACTCCTCTCCCCTGCTCCCCCGAGCTCCAGATGCCCCTAAACGATGTTTGGCACGCCTAGTGCGCAGGGAATAGGTTGAATGACACCCCTGCGAAGGAGAGGGCGCCTATCTCTCCCCCGCGGCATGGAACTAACGGCGAATACCGCCGAAGGCGTTCAGAGGAGGTAAGGATGATCAAGTTTCGGGTAGTGATGGCCGCGCTCGCGGTCCTGGTGCTGGCGGCAAGCGCGCCGCCGGCGTCCGCCCAGGAGCAAGGCCGGCTGGCAATCACTGGTGGGCTCTCCTGGTTCACCGGTGATGTCAACGACGACAACACGTGGATTGCCGGCCTCCAATACTCGTTCCCCACCATGACCAGGGAGCGGTCGCGTGGCACGTTCCTGCTGAGTGCGGACTTCCTCCAGGTGGACTCGACTCGGGCGGAGTCAGGCGGCCCGGTGACGGATCACGTGAGCCTGATCCCCGTGCTGCTGAACTACAGGTATTCGCTGGGTGCTACGCCGTGGTACATCGGAGGTGGGGTTGGCGTCTTCTTCTCTGAGGAGAACATTCCTGAGATGGGCATCAGCAGCGACGTGAACTTCGCCTGGCAGCTCTTCGCCGGCTACAATCTCGGCAAGAACTGGTTCGTCGAGGGCCGGTGGCTGGCGAGCAACGACCCAGGAGACGATAGCATGCTGATCGCGCAACTGGGGTTCCGCTTCTAGTGCTTGCAGATGGAGAGCCGCAAGTGGATGCAGGTGGGACGCACGCACCTTCAGCCGCGCGTTCATCTGCGGCTCTCCGTCTGCCGCGATGGGTAGAGGCTAGCGGACCGCCGGCCGGGTCTAGCGCCGTCAACCGCTTGGCAGGCACACGCCGCCAGACGATGCCGTCCCCGGCTCCGCCGGCTTGCTGGCAAAGGTAGAGATGGCGCGGCGGGTCTTCTTGCTGCCACACCGGGGACAGGGCGTGCCAGTACGCGACGCGCTCATCGGCTGTAGCTCAGAGAAGAGTGCCTGGCACTCCTCGCAACGGTACTCGTAGAGTGGCATTCTCGCGACTCCCCCTTCACATCGCCTCGGGCCGGCCCGAAGCGGATCATCCCCTTAGATACACAAGGGCGCTTCGTGGATTCGCCTCCCGGCGCCTTCCCAACCCTGCGGTTGACACTGCCCTCCCGGATGCGCTATCCTACCACTTGCCGGGAGAGCCCGCCCGCGCGCCACCAAGGGCGCCGGGCTGCCCGGACTACACCTCAGGATTGAGCAACCAAGATGCGAATCGTCATAGCCCCCGACTCGTTTAAGGGAAGTCTGAGCGCACAAGAAGTGTGCGATGCAATTGGCCGCGGGGTGCTGCGCGCCGCCCCCGAAACCCTCATCGATGCCGTGCCGATGGCCGACGGCGGTGAGGGGACCGTTCAGTCCCTGGTGGACGCGACCGGCGGCGAGCTGGTGATGCAGCGCGTGACCGGCCCCCTGGGCGAGCCTGTCACCGCCACGTTTGGCCTCCTCGGCGACGGGGAGACCGCCGTGATCGAGATGGCGTCCGCGTCCGGCCTCCCCCTGGTGCCGGAGGGTCGTCGCAACCCGCTGGTGACCACGACGCGAGGCACCGGAGAGCTCATGTGTGCTGCCCTCAACCGCGGGCGCAAGAAGCTGCTGATCGGCATCGGTGGAAGCGCCACGAATGACGGTGGCGCGGGCATGGCGCAGGCGCTCGGCGCCGCGCTCCTCGACGCCGATGGCCGGCCGATTGGCCCGGGCGGAGGAGAGCTGGCATCCCTGGCTCGGATCGATCTCTCGGGTATCGACCCACGCCTGGCAGAGACCGAGGTGATCGTCGCCTGTGATGTGGAGAACCCTCTGGCGGGCGCGCGAGGCGCATCGGCCGTCTACGGCCCGCAGAAGGGCGCCACTCCAGAGATGGTCCGCCAGCTCGACGCGAACCTGCGCCACTATGCCGAGATCATCCGGCGCGACCTGGGCAAGGATGTGGGCGAGGTGCCCGGTGCCGGCGCAGCGGGTGGCCTGGGCGCGGGCCTGATCGCCTTCACGGGCGCCAGCCTCCGCCGCGGCGTCGAGATTGTCATCGAGGCGGTGAGGCTCCGAGAGCGCCTGCAGGGCGCCGACCTGGTGATCACCGGAGAAGGGCGCACCGATGGACAGACGGTCTTTGGAAAGACGCCTGCAGGGGTTGCGCGCGTTGCCGGGGAACTCGGGATCCCAGTGGTGGGCTTGGTCGGCTCCTACTCATCGGATGCGGGTGTTGTGCATGCGCACGGCATTGATGCGCTGGTGAGCATCCTGCACGAGCCGATCACCGTGGCCGAGGCGATCGCGCAGGGACCTACTTTGGTCGAGCGTGCTGCCGAGGAGTTGATGCGTCTGCTTCTGGTGGGTCAGCGTCTGCGGTAAGCCAGGCTTTCCTTCCTGTGAGCGGTTGCTCCCTCCCTGGGTCATGCCAGGAGGCGCCGCTAGTATCGGCCTGCCTGCCAACGATACCGTGGCGGTGTCGCGTGTGGCACCGCCACATTCGCGCGCGGCGCGGGGCTCGCCGCAGCTGTCGGAAGGTGCCCCGCGCGCCGGATCAGGAGGCTTCTGATGCTTGCTCTTCGGATCTCGACTGCGGTACTCATCACACTCCTGGCTGCCGGCCCAGCCCTCGCCGCTGAGGCGGCGAAGCGGCTTCCCTGGCAGCGTGAGGTGGATCTGCCCGACCCCACGGCGACCAAGCCGCTCCCGGATCTGGTCTCCGAACGCTGGAAATCCACGGGAGGGGCCGAGGGCAGCGTGGCCCCATCGGCGGAGAACGGGCCCTGGGGCTCCCCCTACCTCCGTTTCCGGATCAAGGTGGACCACTTCAACGCCGCCGCCTATCCCCAGGGATGGCCCGCCATCGGCTATGATTCCCAGCCCCCGCTCGATTTCAGCGGCTGGGACTCGATTCAGTTCCGGATTCGCGGCGTATCGAAGCTCGACCGCCTTCTACCCATCCGTTTCATCCTTCACACCGATGGAAAGCTGCGCATCAACCAACTCGTGAAGCCGTTCCGCGCGGGCGAGTGGCAAACGGTGCGCTTCCGCGTCCGGGGCCTTCCCGCCATCGAGAAGGTCACCCTCCTTCACTTCTTCATCTGCGAGTCCGACTATGCGCACGGCGATGAGATCACCTTCGAGATAGGTGGCTTCGAGCTGTGCAACCTGAAGAAGGGACTCACCCGTCTCCCCGCCACGGAGGCCGCGGCGGCGCTCTATCTGGGCACGCGCGCGGATACGAGCGATGAGATGGTGATCCTGGAGAACCCGACTGGCAACCTCCCCGCGCTCCTCGCTTTCGAGACGGGAGGCGAGAGGGCGCTTGCCGCCAGCGACACGGTGCGCTTCCGCTTCAGGGAGATGTTCACCGGCAAAGAGATGGTGCATACCGCTCCGCTGGGCGAGCCGGTGGCAAAGGGAAGCACGGCGCGTCTGACGCGCGCGATTCCCCTGGCCGGGCTGAACCTCATTCCTGGCTACTATCTCGTCACCGCGGATGTTACGCGCGACGGAAAGTCGCTCCTGAATGGGCTTGTCGGGAGCGACGACCTCTACATAAAGGCGCCCGGCGAGAGCATGACCTACACCGTTCTCTCGGTGCGCACTGGGATGGCCGGCTGGGTGCGCGACATCCTCTACGGCGATCTGATGTGCCGGACGCGCATCGCCCTGCCCCACGTTTACGACCCGCTGAATAAGGAGACATTCCCCCAGTTTGTGAGCCTCTTCGCCCACTCGTCGGGCAAGCACACGGAGGGAAATGAGGCCGGAGATCGGGGCCTAGTGCTCGCGGCCGAGGCATTCCGCAAATCCGGCGACATCGCCCGCGCGCGCTTTGCCGAGGCGCTGCTCAAGGACAGCCTGGAGCATATGATCACCGCCATGCAGTCGCCGGAAGGGGGCACCATCACCTGGAGCAACGAGCTGATGGATCGCCACGGCGACGTCCTGGAGAACAAGGGGAGGGGCTCGGAGAGCTTCGGCAGCTACGACTCCAACCAGATGGGTGAATGGCTGCGCCCCCTGGCCTACTCGATCCTCTACTTCCGCACGGTGCCGGGCGAGGAACAGACGGTCCGGCGTTTGCTTGCCGCGGGCAAGAAGGCGGCCGACTTCCTTGCCAAGCACTCCGCCGCCGAGATGGACGGCATACCGGATGTGATCCGCCACGTCCGGCTGAACACCAAGCCGGACGGCAGCGTGCAGCAGCAGGTCTACTACCAAGAAGGCCGGAAGTGTGACGTGTACCTGGGCCGGGCGCTTGCCGGCCTCGGGTACTTCGCCTATGCCCTGCAGGTCTCAGGCGAGAAGGTGCCGGAGCGCTACTGGCGAGTGATGGACCAGACGGTCGCCTGGTCAATGAAGAAGATGAAGCCGGACACCGGCTGGTTCGACTGGCAGTGCGAGGATGTGGTGGAGGGCGGCTGCCACACTTTCCTGGGCAATATCTACATTGGCGAGGGCCTCTTCGGGTGCTATCTGGCAAGCCGGAGTGCCGGGCGCACCGCGCAGGCCACCGCGGCGGCGCAAGCCGCCCGCTTCGCGTATCGCTATGTCACCGACCACTGCGCCATCCGCGGGCAGCGTTACGACCCACCGCTGGAGTTCTGGGTGGGACCCTACGTCTACTGGCTCTTCACCGAGTACCATGACGCCGTGGGCAAGGAGCCTGCCTTCCAGAAGTGGCTGGAGACGCTCCACCGGCAGTGGGCAGTGGATCGCGAGTGGAGGGATTTCCTCGCGCGCGATGAGAAGGGCCGACACCGCACGGCCACTAATGGCGCGTTGGAGATCTCCATCCTCGGCTATCTGGGCCTGCGGCACATGGAGGAGATCGGCAAGCCCTACCACCTCCCGCGGTAGAGCGCCGTTGCGCCACGATTCCTGCGGCTAAGGTAGATCAACCGTCTCGTTCCCTCCCGGTGCC